>NZ_JBBUKT010000011.1 GCF_038066715.1 Luteolibacter sp. Y139
GTCGGAAGCGAACGGCGCGCGCGGCGGGTGCGTCAGGCGGCCGTTACACGGTGGCAGGAGACTCCAGCACAAGCTTCGACTTCAGCGGCACGGCATTGGCCACGTTGAAGTAGTTCGGCGAGGTCGCCATCACAGTGCGATGGATGCGCTCGAATTGTTCAGGGGTGCCGTCACCCTTCAGGTGCACGGTGTAGCGCAAGTGGTCGTAGCCCGGCTTCACCGAGGGATCGAGGCCGAGGAAGCCCTGGATATCGATCTCGCCTTCGGTCTCGATGCGCAGCTCTTCCAGCTCGATGCCTTCCAGTGCGGTGAGCGCCGTGTAGCCGACGATCATGCAGGCATTGAGCGCGGCCATCAGGTATTCCTGCGGGTTGGCGAACTGGTTGGTACCGCAGAGCTCAAGCGGCTCATCGATGCCGATGGTGAAGTCCTTGGCGATGGTCTGGTTGCCGAGCTGGCTGGACTTCACCTTCGTTTCCGAGCGGGTGCCGCCCTTCCAATGCGAGGTGACATGCCACTTGCTCTGGGCCTCGGCGGGATTATTGCGGATGGCTTCGATCGCGCCGAGCAGGGCTTGGGTGTCGATGCCGTTCACAGTGGTGGTGTTGGTCTTCATGGATTCCTTGGTTTGGTTCGGTTGGCGTGCCGGAATGAGTCGGCACGGTTGCGGGAATCCATTTGCGTGAGACGTGCCAAGGCCGTGTCATGCGCAGAAGGCATTGATGGAGAACGGTAAGCGATTTTCGGGGAATCGCGGGGCCGCTCACGAATTTCCGTGAGTCGCGAGATTTCGCGAGGGCGGATCGCGGGATCTCGTTTGCGACGGGCTATCGCTCAATCCCCAGCGCCTTCATCCGTGACGAGAAGGTCGATGGCGGGATGCCGACCAAGGTGGCCGCGCCGTCTTTGCCGGCGATCTTTCCCTTCGCCGCTTCGAGAGCGCGCTTGAGATTGGCTCGTTCCACTTCAGCCAGCTCGGTGGCGGTGAGCACGCGGGTCGCATCGTTCTCGTTTGCCGCGGGAATCTCGACCGCTGTCACCGGCATGGCGTGACGCAGGTCGATCCGGCTGCACGGGCTGAGGATCAGGGCGCGCTCGATGACATTCTGCAGCTCGCGGATGTTCCCGGGCCACTCATGGGCCGTGAGACGGCGGACGTCTTCCGGATGCAGCGGGTCGACACGCCGTCCCATGCGCTTGGCGAAACGTTCCTGATAAGAGGAAGCGAGCAGTGCGATGTCCTGGCCACGCTCGCGCAGTGGCGGGACGACCAGCGGGAAGACATTCAGGCGATAGTAGAGGTCCTCGCGGAAGGTTCCTTCGGCGACCATTTTTGATAGGTCGCGATTGGTGGCGGCGACGACTCGCACATCGACCTTTTGGGTCTTCGCACTGCCGAGCGGCTCGAACTCTCCTTCCTGTAGCACGCGCAGGAGCTTCGCTTGCAAGTCGAGGGGCAGCTCGCCGACTTCATCGAGGAAGAGCGTGCCGCCATCGGCCAGCGCGAAGCGGCCCTCGCGCTTCGCCACGGCACCGGTGAAGGCTCCTTTCTCGTGGCCGAAGAATTCGCTCTCGATGAGCGTGCCGGGAATGGCCGCACAGTTGACGCGAATCAGCGGCTTGTGCTTGCGCGGGCTGGAGACGTGCACAGCGCGGGCGACGAGTTCCTTGCCGGTGCCGGTTTCGCCATTGACCAGAACCGTGGCATCGGTGGCGGCGACTTGCTGGATCGCGGCCTTCAATTCGAGCATCCCGCGGCTCTTTCCCAATAGCTCGCCGGTGCCGGATTCCTCGGCGAGCGCATCGCGCAGATACTCGGCCTCCGAGGAAAGCCGGGCGATCTGTTGCTCGGCTTCGAGGCGTTCATCGATATTGCGCAGGATGAGCGTGAAGAAACGGTCGCCACGGCGTTCGAAGCACGAGAGCGTGACCTCGGCCGGGAAGCGGCTGCGGTCGGCGCGCAGCACGGTGAGCTGGGAGGGAATCCAGCGCTGCTGACCGGCGGCAAGATCGCGGGTGAAGCCATCCAGCATCCGGGCGCAGTCACCGGCGAGGAACCACTTGGCCTCCTGGCCGATGAGGTCTTTCGCTTCATAGGCGAAAAGTCTCTCGGCAGCCGGATTCGCGCGGACGATCTTCAGCTCGCTATCGAGCATGACGATGCCGTCCATCGCGCTCTCTAACAAAGCGGACACCTGTTCTTCGCGAGCCCGGAGAAGCTGCTCGGTTTGCAGGCGGCGGCATTCGGCGGCGGCGCGGGCGGCGAAGATCTCGAACAGGGAAACCAGCCGCGGATCGTGCGGCAACGGCTTGGTATCCATCACGGCGAGGTGGCCCATGATCTCGCCCGCGGCATCGAACAGCGGGACACCGAGGTAGCTGACCGCGTTCAGTGTCTTGAGATCGGGATCGTCCGGGTAGAGGTCGACGATGCGGTCGGGATAGTGAACGAGCTTCCTTTCCACCAGCACCGCCTCGCACGGGGTATCGGGAATGGGGTGCTCGAAGTGGTCGAGGAAAGCACCATGCAGCCAGAAGGCGTGGGCTCGCAGGCGATTGGTCTCGGGTAAATATTCCGTCACCCAGGCGCCAGCGGTGCCCATGACCTCGGCGAGATTCTTCACCAGCGCGCGGAAGAACTCCGAGCCGGTCTCCGCGACGGTGCCCTCGATCACGAGCCGGAGCGCGCGGGTATCGTCGGTGGCCATGGCGGGGGAGGTCATTGGCGGGAGGGTGAACGAGGGACGGCGGAGGATCAATCCGGCAGTGGGACACGCCGGTGCCCGTCGAACGGGGTTGAAAGTGGCCCGGAAATGGTGCGGTATCCGGTTGAATGCGTCGCACACTGATCCTCCTCGCAGCCCTCGTGGTGCCGGTTTCCGCCGAGCCGCAGACCGGAATGGCCAATGGCAACCCCGTGAAAGAAGCGGCTGGCAAGATGACCGTGCCGCCGGGTTTTGGCGTGGACCTCATCGCCGGTGAGCCGGACGTGGTGCAGCCGATCGCGATGTGCATCGATGTCCGGGGGCGGCT
The DNA here is from genome assembly GCF_038066715.1 of Luteolibacter sp. Y139. Classification (NCBI taxonomy): domain Bacteria; kingdom Pseudomonadati; phylum Verrucomicrobiota; class Verrucomicrobiia; order Verrucomicrobiales; family Verrucomicrobiaceae; genus Neoluteolibacter; species Neoluteolibacter soli. Next base: position 3,034 of record NZ_JBBUKT010000011.1, read on the forward strand.
GTGGGTGGCGGAGGGGCTGACGTATCCGACGCGGGCGAAGGACGGTGAGGGGAAGGATCGCATCGTCATATTCGAGGACGCGGATGCGAATGGCACCTTCGAGACGCGCAAGGTTTTCGCGGACGGGCTGAACCTAGTCAGCGGGATTGAGACGGGCTTCGGCGGGGTGTTCGTGGGCGCGGCGCCAAACCTGATGTTCCTGGCTGATGCGAATGGCGACGACCGCGCCGACGGGGAACCGCAGATTTTGTTAGATGGCTTTGGCTACCAGGACACCCACGAGACGCTGAACTCCTTCATCTGGGGACCGGATGGCTGGCTCTATGGCTGCCATGGCGTCTTCACTCGTTCCAATGTTGGCAAGCTGGGCACGCCGGATGACCAGCGGGTGCCGATCAATGCGGGCATCTGGCGCTATCATCCCACCACTCAGAAGTTCGAGGTCTTCGCCTGGGGCACTTCGAATCCATGGGGGCTCGATTTCAACGACTGGGGTGAGGCCTTTTGCGAGGCCTGCGTGATCCCGCACCTGTGGCACATCATTCCCGGTGGCTACTACCAGCGGCAGGCGGGCTCGCATTTCAATCCCTTCATCTACGAGCCGCTCGAAACGATCGCCGATCACCATCACTGGGTCGGCGACATCAAGGATCATGCGCACTGGGGCAAGGAGACGCCGGTCTCGAAGGAAGTGGCGGATGCCGGTGGCGGGCATGCACACAGCGGCTTCGCGATTTGTCTGAGCGAGGAGTTCCCGAAGGAGATGCGCGGCAGTGCGCTGTTCTTCAACATCCACGGCCACCGCATGAACAATGATGTGCTGGAGCGGAATGGCTCGGGTTGGACCGGCAAGCACTCGGCCGACGTGATGCTGACGAATGACCAGTGGTTCCTCGGCGTGGCGATCGAGCCGGGGCCGGATGGCGCTCTGTATTTCACCGATTGGCACGATGAGACGAGCTGCCATCGCACCGATCCGCTGCGCTGGGACCGGACCAATGGCCGCGTCTATCGCCTGCGCCACGGCGACGTGAAGCCGTGGCAGGGGAACATGGCGAAGCTTTCCGATGTGGACCTCGTGAAGCTCCAGGTGGAGCACAATGAATGGGAGCTCCGCACCGCGCGCCGCGTGCTACAGGAGCGGGTCGCGAAGGGTGGTGCCGTGGATCCGGAGGCGCGCGAGTTCCTGGTGCAGACGGTGCGCACTCATCCCGATGCGACCCGCAGGCTGCGGGCGCTGTGGTGCCTGTCGACGTGTGGATTGCTAGACCGGAGCACGTTGCCGCTGGATGATGCGGACGAGAATGTCCGTGCGTGGGCGGTGCGCCTGGCGGCGCAGTCGGAGATGAGCGTGGAGCGCAGCCACTGGCTGAAGCTCGCGTCGAAAGAGGATTCGCCGGTGGTGCTGCTTTCGCTCTGCTCGGCGCTGCCGAAATTGCCGCGCGAGCTTTCGATGGATCTCGCCCGGTGGATCGCTCCGAAGATGACAAAGGCGGATCCGAATCTCACGCGCATGTTCTGGTTCGGCTTCGAGAGCCAGGTGCCGCGGGATGAATCGCGTGCGATGGCGATTGCGCTGAGCTGCCCGGATGAGCGCTTGGTGAAATGGACGGCGCGACGGTTGGAAACTCCGAATGCCCTCGTGGACACGCTTTCGATGGCCGGGAAAAAGACGGGCCTTCTGCTGGATGCCTTGACCGGCCGATTGGATGAAAAGCCGGAGGAGCGGTTGTCGGCACCGCAGTTGGAGCTGATCTCGAATCTGCCCGGTGATGCTGCGGTGAAGGCCAAGGTTTCCGCGCTCACCGAGCGCAGCGGCGGCCAGCAGGCGATCGGCCGCCTGTGGAAGAAGGTGGAGGATCGCAAGGCCAAGGCGGCGGACCGGTTGGATTCGCTGCGCTTGCTGGCGACGTTCCTCGAAAAGAAGGATGAAGACCGCCTCGCGGGCTTGCTGGACGATCCCTTGCTGCGGCTTCCCGCGATTACGGCGGTGCCTGCGCTGCTGGATCAAGAAGCGGCGAATGACCGTGTGGCAGGCTTCACCACCGAGGAGAAGATGGCCGTTTCCCGGATCGCCGCGCGTGAGGGCAAGGGCGCGCGGCTGCTGGAGTGGCTCGCGGCGATGAAGCTGAAGCAACAAGATGTCCCTGCGGATGCCGTGGCGCGGTTGCGCGAGGTGAAGGATGCCGCGTTGAAGGAGGAAGTCGTCCAGCGCTGGGGCGCGCCCACGGCGGATGCCAGCGCGCGTCGTGCCTTAATCGAGACGTGGCAGGGCAAGCTGACTCCGGAGGTGCTTGCAAAAGCGGAGCCCGCGAAGGGCCGCGCGATCTTCGACCGCACCTGTGCCGCCTGCCACAAGCTCTTCGGCGAAGGCGGGGCGATCGGGCCCGAGCTCACCGGTGGCCAACGCGGTGAGGTCAGGCATTGGCTGGACAACGTCCTCGATCCGAACGGTCTGATTGGCCAGGGCTACGAGCTCCATCGCATCGAGAAGAACGATGGCACTTCGATCACCGGCATGCTCGCCGCGGAGAACGATGACGAGCTGATCCTGCGCATGGTCGGCGTCGAAACGCGGGTGCCGAAGAAGGACGTGAAGAGCAATACCGCCCTCGGCAATTCGATGATGCCGGAGGGTCTACTCACCGGGCTCTCGGACGACGACGTGCGGGATCTGATCGGCTACCTGATGTCGCCTGCCCAAGTGAAGAAGGAATGACTCCCGCTCGGATGGCGATGCTGTTGGCGCTGCTGCTCTCTGAAGCACAGGGCGGGCAGACCGTCATTTCGATCCGTGGTGAAGATTTCCTGATCAATGGCAAACCGACGTTGGAAGGCAGGACTTGGCGCGGCCATGAGGTGGAAGGTCTGCTTCCGAACTCGCGGATGGTGCAGGGGATCTTCGACGACCTGAACCCGGAAACGGCAAAACGCTGGGCCTCCGCCGACACTGGCAAGTGGGACGCGGAACGCAATACGAGGGAGTTTGTGGCGGCCATGAAGGACTGGCGGGATCACGGTCTGCTGGCGTTCACGCTCAATCTTCAAGGTGGGTCCCCGATGGGCTATTCCAAGGACCAGCCGTGGAACAACTCGGCCTTCGATGAGAGGGGTGATCTGCGCGAAGCCTACGTTGCACGGCTCAAGACCATTCTGGACGAAGCCGACCGGCTCGGCATGGCGGTCATCCTCGGCTACTTCTATTTCGGTCAGGACGAGCGGCTGAAAGACGAGGCTGCGGTCATCCACGCGACTGATGCGACGACGGATTGGATCATAAAGCAGGGCTACCGCCACGTGCTGGTAGAGATCAACAACGAGTGCGACGTCCGCTACGATCATGCGATCCTGAAGCCGGAACGCGTGCACGAGTTGATCGATCGCGTGAAGCGTCGTTCAGCCGATGCCGGAGTGCCGCTGCTGACCAGCACCTCGTATGGAGGCGGACACCTGCCCGGGCCGGAGGTGATGAAGGCGGCGGATTTCCTGCTGCTTCACGGCAATGGCGTGAAAGAGCCGGAAGCGATCCGGTCGATGGTCGAGCGAACGCGCGAGGTGAAGGGCTATCACGGCCAGCCGATTGTTTTCAACGAAGACGATCACTTTGATTTCGGCCGACCGGAGAACCACTTCACCGCCGCGACCGCCGCCGGCGCGTCGTGGGGCTATTTCGACTTCCGCATGAAGGACGAGGGCTTCGCAGAAGGTTACCAGAGCGTGCCGGTGGATTGGTCGATCAGCAGCGAGCGGAAAAGGGGCTTCTTCCGGCTGGTTGCGGAAATGAGCGGGAAGTAGGCGATTGCTCCCCGCATGAATCCGATTCGTGCATGTTGCGGCACGAATCCTCAAAGAATCATCGTTTAAAAGTGCCTGAGAGCCGGCGGTGGGCGGCTGCCTGCTGACCTTTCGGTCATGAGCACAAAGGTCGCCCCTGCGAAACGAACCACGGTTGCCAGCCGTCGGCACTACCACCGCCCGACGCCCCAGAAGCAGGATTCGTGGGAGAGTTGGGTGGGTGACCGCCGGTCTCGTTATGGCCGGTGGGAATGGTACTTCGCGCTCGTGATCGTGGCTACCGTCGCGGGGCTGATCGTGTGGAGGGTCGTCTGATCAGATCTTCCGCAGCACGCCCGTCGAGTCGCCGAAGCGCTTTTCCTTCACGCCCATCTCTTCCAGCATGCGCAGGTAGAGGTTCGCCATCGGTACGTTTTCGCCGAGGTCGACGTGGCGGCCGGGCTTGAAGGCGCCGCCCGCATTGCCGGCGATCACGATGGGCAGGTCGTCATGATTGTGACGGTCGCCGTCGGAGATGCAGCCGCCGTAGACGATCATGGAGTTGTGGAGGAGGCTCTTGCCGTCCACGTCCTCGGTCTTCTTCATCTTGTCGAGGAAGTAGGCGAGCTGGTCCATGTAGAAGCGGTCGATCTTGGCGATCTTCTCGGTGTTCTCCTTCTTGCCCTGGTGGTGGGAGATATTGTGGTGGCCGTCATTGACGCCGATCTCCCCGAAGCTGCGGTTGCTGCCGTCATGCGCCATCAGGAAGGTGGAGATGCGGGTGGAGTCGGTTTTGAAGGCGAGCACCATCATGTCGAACATCATCCGCAGGTGATCCTCGTAGGAGTTCGGCTCGCTCTTCGGGGCGGCCTGGCCGGGGTCGGGCGGCAGGCCCATGGCCTCGGTCTTCTCGATCTGCTTCTCGATCTCGCGGACGCCGGTGAGGTATTCGTCCAGCTTGTGCTGGTCGGTGCGGCCGAGCCGACGGTGGAGCGCCTGGGCGTCGTGCTGGATGAAATCGAGCATCGATTTCTTGGTGGCGTAGCGGCGGCCGAGGCTGTCGGCGCGCTCCTTCGCATCACCGGCGCCGAAGAGCCGCTCGAAGACCGCACGCGGGCTCGATTCCGGGGTCATCGGCTGGTTGTTCGAGCGCCAGGAGAGGTTGAATTGATAGGCGCAGGAGTAGCCGGAGTCGCAGGAGCCGGACTTGCGCACGCCGTCGGCGGAAAGCTCCAGCGAGGGCAGGCGGGTCTGGCTGCCGATGGCATTGGCGGCGACCTGGTCGATGGAGATGCCGAGATTGATGTCGGAGCCGGCGGTCTTGCGAGCCTGGCAACTGGTCAGGAAGGTGGCGACGCCGCGGGCGTGGTCGCCGGGGCCATCGCCATTCGCGCGGGCGAACTGTTGCTCGAAGCCGGTGAAGATCTGGAAGTCCTCCCGCAGGGCCTCCATGGACTTGAAGGTCGCGCCCATCTTGTAGCCGGCGGTGGTGCCATTCGGCCGCCAGTAGTCCAGGTTCACCCCATTCGGGATGTAGAGGAAGGCGGTGCGCAGGGGCGCGCCGCTGGCGGTGGTGGCCAGTCCGTGGACCGCCGTCTCGGCAGCCATCAGCGGGCGGAAGATATCGAGGGCAGGCAAGCCGACAGCGGCTCCGAGGCCGCGGAGGAAACCGCGGCGGCTACCAGTCAGTCCGGGATACGTGCTCATGATTTCGAGGGAACGGGTGTCAGGGGGACTATTTGATACAGGGCTAAAGTGTGGCGCTTGTCACGATCACTCGTCGCCGCGGCGTTTCTGGAAGGGGGCGCTTTCGACGATACCGTAGACGAGCTCGCGGAGCTTGCCGTTGTTCTTTTCGAGGCGCTCGACGAGCTGGTCGACGGTCGGGGCGTCGTAGTACTCGACGCCGCGGCCGATGGCGTAGGTGAGAAGTTTCTCGGAAAGGCAGCGGTAGAAGTCTCCCTTGCGCTTGGTGGCGAGCACGTCCTTCAGCTCGCCGACGTTCGAGAACTTCTCGCCGGTGAGAAGCACGCCGCCGGCATCGATCTTCTTGCCGTGGTCGTCGGGGCGGAATTGGCCGAGGGCGTTGAAGTTTTCCAGGCCGAGGCCGATCGGGTCCATGCGGGCGTGGCAGCCGCGGCAATCCGGCTTGCTGCGGTGGATTTCCATCATCTCCCGCATCGTCGGATTCTTGCCGGCGGCGGTCGATGCGCTCTCCAGTTTCGGCACGTCGGGCGGGGGTGGTGGAGACGGGGTGCCGAGGATGTTATCCAGCACGAAGAGGCCGCGCTTCACCGGCGAGGTGCGGGTGGGATTCGAGGTGACCATCAGCACGCTGCCTTGGGTCAGCAGGCCTCCGCGCTCCGGGTGCTCGGTGAGATCGACGGGTTGGAAGTCTTCTCCCTCGACGCCCTTGATTCCGTAGAAGCCCGCCAGCCGTTCATTGAGGAAGGAGTAGCGCGCGGAGATCAATTCCTCCGCGGGTCGATCTTTCCGCAGGACGAAGTCGAAGAGCATCTTCGTCTCGGTCTGCATGTCGGAGCGCAGCCGCACATCGAAGGCGCGGGCGGCGTCGCGATTGCTGCCGAGACCAAGGATGTCCTTCGCGCTGATCGGCACGTTCTCGACGTCGCGCGCCTGGAGCCACTGGCCGATGAAGTTTTCGGTGAGCCGCTCCGATCGCGGATCGAGCAGCATGCGGTCGATCTGCGCGTGGAGGTTCGCCCGCAGCTTGGTATTGAAGGCGAGGCTCAGCAGCTCGTCATCCGGCACCGAGCCCCAAAGGAAGAACGACAGACGTGCGGCGATGGAGTATTCATCGAGCGGCACGATCTTGGCCGGGTTGTTCGGCTCCGGCTGGATCTCCACTCGGAACAGGAAGCGCGGCGAGGCGAGGCAGGTCGCGATGGCTTGCTTGATGCCGTCCTCGAATTCCTTTCCCGGCTGGCGGTCCACTTCGTTCACGATGTCGACCAACCGGTCGATCGTGGAGTCATCGAGCGGCTTGCGGAAGGCGCGGCTGACGAAGCTGCGCATGATCTTGCGGGCGTACTTCGCGCGGGCGGTGGGCTCAGTGGGTGCCGGGCCGTCGACGAAGATCATGCGATAGCCCTTCGCATACTCGCGTTTGTCGCCACCCAGCGGGCCTTGGACGATCACGCGTTGAAGGGTGAAGAAGAGTTCCTCTTCCCCCGCAGCGGGAGGGCGCCCGGGAGTCAGGCTGATTTCGAAAGTCTGCTTGCCCTTCTTCAAGGGAGCCTTGCCGGTGAGGTCGATCACGCGGCGCTGGTCCCAGCCGAGCGAGACATCGCCGACCTTCGAGCCGCCGGCTTTCACGACCATGTTCGCCTCGTGCACGGTGGCCTCGGTCGCGCCCTTGATGGCGTACTCGACCTTGATCTGGTAGTCGCCGTCGTAGGGGATGTCCTGATCGACGGTCACCGTTTCCTTCTTCGCGAAGGGCAGCCAACGGCCGGTGGTCTTGGCGTCGAAGGGCACCTTGAAGGCCTTGCCGTCGATATCGATCCGCGGGACCTGCGCCGCAGCGCCCTGGGGCAAGGCGAGCGCCACCACTTCATCCGCGGCGGCGATGTATTTCTCCATCAGTAGCGGCGAGATCGAGAGCACGTCGCCGATGTTGTCGAAGCCGTAGCCGCTGTCGTCGGGTGGGAAGACGTCCTTGGTGTCGTATTCCACGCCGAGCAAATCAAAGACCGCGTTCTGATACTCGGTGCGATTCAAACGGCGGATCGTCACGCGACCCGGATCGGGATTCTCAAGGTCGAGCTTGAAGACGTTTTTCTCGATCCACTCCTGCAGCTTGCGCTTCTCCGCCGGCTTGAACTGGTCCTTGTCGGACGGCGGCATGATCTGGCTGCGGACATTCCGCCAGACGGGCAGCCAGTGCTTGCGATCGCTCAGGTGGGCCGTGAGGTCCTTGTAGTCGTCCATCGAGAACTTGCCCTTGGCCGTGCCATCGCCGTGGCAGGAAAAGCAGTAGTCCTCTAACAGCGGCTGGATCTCCTTCTTGTAACTGTCCTCCGGCTCCGCAGCCATGACGGCGGCGGGAAGGAGCAGGGAGGTAAGGATGGCTCTGGCAAGCATGCGGTGGCTCACGGAGCTGGCTTCGTCGCGGCAGGGGTGTCGGGGTAGCCTTTCCACAGCCACTCGAGGGCGCCGGGAAGGGTCTGGCGGGTCACCTTGCCGTCGGTATGGCCGGCGTTCTTGGCGAATACGTATTGGTAGGCGTAATCCTTCTTCTTCAATTCGGCGGCCATCCGCTGGTTCGCCATCACCCAGTTGTGCAGTGAAGCCTCGTCGCGGTCGTGACCGTTGTCATTCTCGCTGACCTCCAGCCAGATGCGCAGCGGCTTCGGCTTCGAGTGGGGGATCAGGTTCTCGTGATACTCCCAGGCACCGTGCGGAGTGCGACGGTTTTCCGGCGACTGCTGGTTCACGTAGGTGCCGGAGTAAGTCAGCACGCGGTGATAGAGATCCGGGCGGAACCACGCCATGGTGAACGCCGCCGCGCCGCCGGAACTGCCGCCCATGGTGGCGCGCGCCTCGGGGTCTTTGGTCAGCTTCACGTCCGCTTCCTTTTCGACCCTGGGCAGCACTTCCTTCTCCACGAAGTCGGCATAGACGTCATCGACCGTGTCGTATTCTAGGCCGCGCTGGCTGCCCTGCGCATCGCCGCCGCCGGAGTCGATGAGGATCGCGACCATCGCGGGCACGCGCTTCTCGTTGATGAGATTGTCGAGCGCCGGCGGGATCTGGCCGACGTACCAGCCGCCGTCCTGGGCGATGAGGAACGGAGCCGGCTTCTTCTTGTCGAGCTGTTCGGGGACGTACACCACGACCTTCCGCTCGTAGGGCACCTTGCCCTTCTGGCCCTTGGCGATGCCCTTGTAGATCTTGCTGTCCTCCGACTTCATCGTGAAGCGGACGAGCTTTCCCTTCGGCACGCCGTCCTTCGCCTTCATTTCCGGCGCGTCGGTGTAATCCGGGCCGATGGTGAGGTCTTCTGCCCGGGCGAGGGTGGTGGCCAGACAGGCGGCGGCGAGGAAAGCCGGGATGGGTCTCATGGTCCCGACATGTCAGACAACTTGGTTTGGTCGGTCAAACCTTGTTGCCGTCAACGTGGAGCCGGTCAGTCGATTTTGTAAATCGGCAGTTCCGCGCCCTCCACCTTTTCAAACAGCTGCGCGACCGGCTCATGATCCGAACCGCGGAGCAGGGCGAGGCAGTAGGCTTCCGTGGCGAAGTCACTGAGGATCTGTCGGAGAATGGCCATGGCCGGCTCGCCCTTGAGCCCGCGGATGTCCAGCGCGAGGAAGAAACTCCGCCACGCGGGGAAGTGCTTCATTTCCTTGGTGACCAGCCATGCGCCCTTGACCTGGGGGTGACGCCGGATGGCGGCGAGCAGGGATTCTCGTTCCGACGGCGTGAGTTGGACCGGCAGGAAATGGTCGCGGAGGGTCGGGGTGTTCCGCTCCTCCATCGCGAACTTCATCTTGGCGTCATGCCCCTCGGCGCGGCGTCGCAGCGCCGCGATTTCGCCGGGCCGGCCGGTGCGGCCGTAAAGGCCGGCGATCGCACCCAAGGCATCGATGGTCATGTCCGGTTTCTCGGCAGCCTTTTCCAAATACGGGATGCCGCGGTCATCGTCTTCCTCCGCGAGATAGCGACCGCGGTAGTAGTTGGCGATGTGGTGATCGGGGTGTTCCATCAGGAATGCGATCAGGTCGGGCTGGATCGACTCCAGTCCATGGAGACGGGTGCGCAGCACGAGCCGTTGCCATGCGGCGTCCTCGCGTGCCGGGTCGATTGCTTCGAGCTCCTTTTTCAGTTCCTGCTTCTCGCGGTGCAATTCTTGCCAGCGTGACGATGCGCCATTGCTCCACATCTGGCTGAAGTGATCGCGGGCGTTTTTGGAAACCGCGATGTCCAGCCATTCATCGGATGCACGTTTCTCCGGAAGCGGCGGCAGGTTCTCCGGGTTGCAGGTCACGCCCAGCGCGTTCAGCCGGTCAGTCAGGCCGGGATGCGTGTCGGTCGTGTCCGTTTCCATGGCGAGCGCACCGGCCAGCCAGCGGGTCGCCAGGCCACGATCGGGTTCGGTGCCGAGGAAGGCCTGCATGCGGTGGAAGACATCCTGCGGCGGCGCCGCGAGGTTGCTCGTTTCGCGGCCGACATTGTCCCAGAAATGGTGGCTCAGGCGACGGGACTCGATGGACAGCCTCTGCAAGCCGCGGGCCGAGGCTTGCGGCGAGGTGACCTTCGCCGCGAAGGCATCGGCCTGATACTCTTGGCTGCGCGAGAGCACGAAGGCGCTGGCATTGAAGCGAGGCCAGAACCAATCCACGAATGACATCATCGGCCCCGGTGCGCCGTTTTCCGCCAGCGAATTCATCACGCGCATCCACGATGACCTCAGCCGGTAGATCCAGCTCCCGAGCCGGCCATCCTGATTCGAAAGGTGGGCAAACTCGTGGGCGACCACCGCCTTGAACTCATCCGGCGACATCGCATCCATCAGCGGTAGGCCGAGCAGGAGATAGGTTTTGTACCAGCCGAAGATGCCGAGCCGCGGGGTCTGCACCACGGCGGCGTTCAGGTCATCGGTCAGCAGGACCTTTTGGAAATTCACCCCGCCAGCCTGGCGGGAGATTTCGTCGATCATCGCGAACAGCTTCGGTGAATCCTTGCGCGTGACGGGCAGGCCTTCCGGCGCACTGAGGCGGACCCACACGCCCTTGAGCACGGCCAGGGTGACGAGACCCGCCGGCACGCCGACGATGAGGCCGATCTTGATGGTCGCGAAGCTTGGATGGAAAATAATCAGCCCGATCATCGCCGCGCAGATGGCTCCGCTCAAAAGCAGCGCGAGCCCGAGGCCCGCATAGCCGAGCATCGCGTAAAAGGCAGCCCGGCGAACGAGGGCTCCATGGCGATTGCGGTATTTCGTCTCCAGTTCGGAGACCATTTGATCGAACCTCTCTTGAGTCATGGAATTGCAGCGAAATGATACGAAGATGAGTGATCGTGGCCAGCTGGAAAACGCCGCTCGCTGCTTCCTCCTTGAGTCCGGGACTCCCCGGTCATTCACTGACGATCACCGCCATGGCCACCGTGAATGAGATCCTCGATGAGCTGCGCGAGATGGGCAGCGAAAGCATCAAGCGCATGATGATGAAGAATCATGGCGTGAAGGAGCCCTACTTCGGCGTGAGGATCGGCGACATGCAGAAGATCCGGAAGCGGATCAAGCAGGACCACGAGCTCGCCCTCGCGCTCTACGCCACCGGCAACTACGACGCGATGTACTTGGCGGGCTACCTTACCGACGATGCACGGATGACCAAGGCCGACCTGCAACGCTGGGCCGACGCGGCTTATGGCGCGGGCTTGCCGGGAACCACCATCCCGTGGGTGGCATCAAGCAGTCCACATGGCCATGCGATGGCACTGAAGTGGATCGATTCAAAGAAGCCGAACGTGGCGGTTGCCGGTTGGTCCACGCTTTCCTGCCTCGTCGCATTGAAAGACGATGCCGAACTCGATCTAATGGAACTCACGTCCTTGATCGAACGCGTGAAGCAATCGATCCCCGCGGCACCGGATGCCGTGAAGTATGCGATGAACGGCTTTCTGATTTCCGTCGGCTCTTCTGTGAAAGCACTCACGAACCTCGCCATTCAAACCGGCGAAGAGATCGGTCACGTGGAAGCGGATCTGGGAAACAACAGTTGCGAGTTCTTCCACGCTCCCGATTATATCCGTAAGGTGCAGGCGCGAGGAACGATCGGGAAGAAACGGAAGACGATGAGATGCTGATGATTGCGAGCGTGTCGTTCTTTGGCGTCCTTTGGGTTCTCCTCTTCGTGGCTGTCGCGCTTGGGAATTTTATCTACGACACCTTGCGAGGAGAGAAGTTGCTCGGCGAATGGGCTACCAAGGAAGGCTGCGAGATCATCGAAAGCCAGCGTTCCTTCTTCGACAAGGGGCCATTCATGTCCATCTCGCGGGCAGTGGTCTATCGCGTCAAGGTCAGCAGTCCTGACGGGAAAATCCGCAGCGGATGGGTACGCTGCGGCGGATGGTTCTTCGGAACGAGTTCCGATGATACCGCGGTGATCTGGGACTGAACTGAGCTGCGGCTCGTTTGGGTTTTCGCCCCCGTGCCTTCCATCATTCGGAAGGCACGGGGGCGACAGCCGGCGAGCAGCTCAGATCCGCAGTGACCACATGGCCTCGGTCTCGCGGTCGCGCCATTCGGGGCGGCGTGAGATCGGATCCTGCAGGGTGCGGATGGCCTTGCGGCCCGCAGTGAACAGGAAGTTATCGCTGGCAATTTCCACGACTTCCAAGCCCATGTAATAGGTCTGGTGGAGCGTGGTCACGGACTCGGTGCCGAAGGCTTCGGCCAAGTGTTCGCGAAGCAGCGATGCTTCCTTCTTGCCGACGAAGAGGAAGGCCGGCGTCTCGCCGAACCTGCACTTCGATCGGATCAATTCGGAGACGGCCTTGGCATCCCAAGTGTCTCGCATGTGCAACTCCGGCTTCAGCGTCGTGCTGTCGGGAATCGGTGTTTCGTGTCGTGTGTTCATGGGTGGTGTTGGGAAGGTGAACCCCTGTTGGGCGTCGCATGTTACGCGCCAACGACCCGATTTTATCATAAAACCCCCGATGAACATGAATCCCGATCTTTCAACGAAATCGTAAAAAACATTCACGATTCCGGATATCAACAGCGTTTGTTATGGATGTCAGACAGCATGAGACACACTCACAAGTGCTTTGTTAGAGCGCACGAATCGCATCGCTAAGTGACGCGTTGAATCAACGCTTCGCGCGGAACTTCAGCAACTCCTTTTGCTCCGCGGGCAGTGGCGTGCTGCCTCCCAAGGTCAACTCCCACAAGTCCGCAAGGGCAGCAGCTTCAGCGAGACGCAGATGACCGTCTGATTGCGGATCGTCGGAAGGCGTGCCCCATTGCTTCATGGCGGCCTTCACCTCGGGATCCTTTTGATGAAGACGCATCACACGCAGTGCGGCGTCGCGTGCGAGGTCTTCGGATGCGCCGCCGTCGGCAGTGATGGCAGTCTGATAGAAGTCGATGGCTTCGCGTGGCTTGCCTTGCGATTCGTTGGCTAGGCCGAGGCACCACGCGACTTGGGCGCGTTGGCCGCCGGGGAGGCGTTCCTTGAGCTGTGCGGTGGCGAGATCCTTCAGGCGCGGCCAGTCCTTGAGGCGGGCGGCATCCCACAACGCATAGAGATCGAGCTGGCGAAGTTGGTTGCTCCGCGTGAGGCCGCTTTTGTCGAAGGCTTCGAGTGTCTTCGCGAGGCCCGCGAGGTCACCACTCTTGCGCAGGCATTCCATTTCGAAATAACCGGCAATCGTGGAAGGGTTGTCGGGCAGCGTCCGGAGCGCTTGATAAGCGGTTTTGATCGCGGCGAACTTTGTCTTCGCGGCGGCGTATTGGCGGGCCTGGAATAGATCGAGTGCTTCGCTCAAAGCGGCCGGTTCGAGAAGATAAATGGACGCGATACCGGAAACAGATGCTTCCGTGGAGTCGCCGCCTTGTTCCTGCTTTTGATAACGAATCTTATCGTGATCGGCGGTGGTGATCCACACGCGCTCGCTGTCACCGGTGGCGTCGATGAGGAATGCCTCCGCCGCTTGCTGCGCGGCAGCAGTAGCGGTGAGCAAGGCCATGAGAAGGAGAGAACGCTTCATGGCTTTTCCTCCTTGGCGGGTGGCGGGGCTGGCGAGCCGAGAGTGGCAACGCGCGCTTCGACTTCCTGCCATGAGGCCTTCTCGGCTTCACTCGAGTTGCCGAGGGCGGGCTTGGTGCGGATGAGGTAGTTCATCGCCGGCTCGCGCAGGGCGTCGGCGGGCTTGGCTTGCTTCACGGAAAGCTCCAGCCACGCGAGCATGGCAGGGGCGGAGATGCGAATCGTGTCCTGCCACGTGCTCCAGACGTCACGATAGGAAGCGAGGGCTTCAGCGGGCTTGCCGAGTGCTTCGTACGACTCTCCTAGTAGAAGGTTGGCTTCGGGGGCGAGCCGTGCGCCTTCCAGTGCGAGATACTGGCGGGCGGTCTCGGCTGCTTGTCCGGCGTCACCGGCGGCGAGCTGGGTTTCGGCGATGCGATAGCGGGCGAGGTCTTTCACGGCTTCGTCGCTGGCATCGTTGGCGACGTGCTTGAAGTCATCGATGGCGCGGGCCTTTTCCTCCGCGCTGCCGGTGGCAAGAACCGCGGCGCGACCGAAGCGGGCAGCCACATGCAGCGAGGTGTCCGGCCGGGCGAGTGCTTCCTCGTAATAAGGCAACGCCTGGCGCGGCGCGGAGGTTTTGAGACGCAGGTGGTCACCGAGCCGGACGAGAGTGGCGGCGGAGAGGTCGGCCGGAGCGAAGCCGCTCTTGAGCTCCTGATAGAGCGCCTTGACCCGGGCTGCGGCGGGTTCGCCGGTCTGCTTCTCAGCCTCGCCGATCAGGGCGATCCTGAGGCGGGCGCTGGCCGCCTTGTTCGCGGGATCGAAGCCGGGGAAAGTGCTGAAGTGCTGCTGGAGTTCCTCAAGCCCGTGCTTGGCGGCATAGGCCGCGGCATAGTGATCGATCGCCTCTTGCAAGCCGGGCACCTCGGTGGGCGTGATGCATTCCCGCAGGCGGGCGAGCGCTTCCTCGTCGCGACCGGCTGCGGTCAGGGCATCGATCTGGGCGACGGCCATGCGCAGACGCAGCGGTGAGGTGGCGTAGGCTTTCCAAAAGCGGTCGGCGTAGGTGGCCGCCTCGGGCTTCGCCCCGATCAAGGTGACGAGCTGGCAGAGCGCTTCGGTGGCCACCTCGGCATGCTCGCGGTGCTCCGAGGCATCGAGCGCCTTCTTGTAAGCGGCCACGGCATCGTCCGTCTTCCCGTCGCGTTCGAGGATGCGGCCTTTCAGGACGAGCGCCGCATCGAGCGCCTCGGTCTCGGGAAACTCCTTCTCCAGGCGGCTGAGTTTTTCGAAGGCCTCCACCTGTTGATCCTGCGCGAGATGGCAGGACGCGCGGTCATAGAGCGCGAAGGGCAGGTAGGGGCCGGGGTCGTCCGCGAGGAACTTGTCGAGCGCCTCGGCTGCCTCCGGCCACTGCCGCAGGCGGGCACGGGCGGATGCCTGGAAATAGCAGGCAGCCTGATGTTGGGCGCTCTTCGGATACTTCTCGACGTGCTTGTCCAGGAGCGGCCGGGCTTGGTCGTGGTGGCCGAGATGGTAGTGGCTGGCCGCGAGGACGAAGAGTGCCTGATCGTGCTCGGGAGAGCCCTCGGTGAGCTTTGGCAACAGCTCGCCGGCGACGCGCACCGAGTTCTCGTAGTCGCCGGCTTGGAACAGCGACGAAAGCAGCAAGCGCCGCACCGCGGGCAGGTGCTTCGAGTTCGGGAAATCCTTGAGGAAAAGCTCCCCGCATTCACTGACTGGATCGCCGACCGCGGCGGTGGTGCGGACCAGATGGAATAGGTGGTCCTCGCGCTTCGCGGTCTTCGGATAGTATTCTTCGAGCTGGCGGTAGGACGCGAGCGCCCCGCGGGTGTTCCCGCGCTTCTCGTGGATCACCGCGATCAGGCCGAGTTGGGCGACTTCGAGCGGTTCACCATCGGTCCGCTGCTTCGAAAGGGCGTCGAGTGAAGCCTGCAACTTCACCTTGCTTACGGTGCGGGTGAGCTCCTTGACCTCGGTGCGATTGCCAAGCCTCTCAAGCCGCGACCTCAGGTCCGCCGACATCACGTCGCTCGGCGGGACAACCTGGCAGAGGACCAGCGCCGCGCCGTCCATGTCCGCCGCCATCGCATCGGAGGCGAGCTTCAAGAACAGGCCGCCATACGGCTCCATCTCGAAGGGCTCGAGGATGATTCCGGAGCGATAGCGCTCGAGGAACGAGAGCAGCGGCTTCTCGTCGCGCTTGGCGATGGATGCTTCGACGAAGGCTTGGAAGGCGGCGATGATCCCGCTGTCGGGGGCGCGGAAGCGCGGCTTGTTCTGGAGGACGGTTTCGAGCGATTCCAAGCCTTCGGCAAGGTCGCCGAGGCGGAAGTGGCAGATGGCGAGATTGAGGTAATGCGAGCCGGGGTTGAACTCGTCATCGCGCGTCTTGTCACGCTCCTCCATGAACTTGTTGAAGAGGCGGATCGCTTCCTCGTACTTGGCCGCGCCTTGGGCGGCTTCACCCCAGCGCAGCAGGGCGCGCTTGTTGTAGAGGTTGCCGCTGTCGGCGGTGCCATTGCCGCGCGGGTTCGGGTACTTGTTGTAGCAAATTTCGAAGGACTTGGCGGCGTCATCCCAGCGCTTGAGGCGGAGTTCGCAGATGCCCTTGCGGTACCAGGTTACGCCGAAGGACGGGCCGTAGAGTTCGAGAGCCTTGGCATCGTGCTGGGCCACGCAGCCGGTGAGGAGCTTGAGGGCTTCCTCCCAGTGGTCGGCTTCCATTTCGGCAAGTGCCTTGGTGGTGAGATCGGAGACCTCGGCGGCAGCCGCCGCCGGAGCAGGGGCGGGCGCTTGCTGGGCGGGCAATAGCGGCGCGGTCGCCAGCAGCAAGGCGATGGCTTTCCGGGGCACCGGCACGATGGAAGTAATCGCCACGCGTATGGCTGCGAGGTTCTGGGAAGGGGTCTCTTCCCCGCAAGGAATTTCAGCCCGGATTCCTCCGGATCAGTCCGGTTTCGTTCGTGGCGGGAAGAGTTCCCGGCACATCAGGCAGCTTTTGCCATCGCAGCCGCGGGCGGAGCAGTGCTCGCGTCCGCAGAAGATGATGCGCAGGTGGAGGGCATTCCAACGGTCGCGGGGAAAGAGCTTTTTCAAGTCGCGCTCGACCTGTTCGACATTGCGGCCCTCGCTGAGCTTCCAGCGTTTCGCCAGCCGGTGGATGTGGGTATCGACCGGGAAGGCCGGCACGCCGAAGGCCTGCGCCATCACCACCGAGGCGGTTTTGTGGCCCACGCCGGGCAGTTCTTCCAGCGCCTCGAAGTCGGCGGGCACTTCGCCGCCATGCTTTTCCACGAGGATCTGCGAAAGATCGCGGATCGCCTGCGACTTCCGCGGCGAGAGACCGCAGGGGCGGATGATCTCCTTGATCTTCTCGACTGGCACCTTCGCCATCTTCGCCGGCGTGTCGGCCAGCTTGAAGAGGGCGGGGGTGACCGTATTCACCCGCGCGTCGGTGCACTGCGCGGACAGCAGCACGGCGACGAGCAGGGTGAAGGGATCCCGGTGATCGAGCGGGATCGGCGTTTCCGGATAGAGCTCCTCCAGCCGCCGGTCCACATGGGCGGCCCGTTCGGCGCGGGTCATGTCCGGCAGATTAGCGCGAGGCGGTCGAGGCCGTGCTTGCGCTGGACATCATGCGATTGATCGCCGTGTACATCTGCGCGCAGTGAGGATACTGGGTGCGCTTCGCAAGAATCTCGGCGCTACGGGTGTAAGAGCCCCATTGAACCACGGTCAGCTCCACGTTGCGGCGACCCCAGGCGGCCATGTAGTCCTTGTTCGGGGTGTAGATGTCGACGGTATTGGTGCCGGTGAGAGCCGAGCCGTAGTCATCGACTACGAAGAGCTGCTGCATGCCCTTGATGCGGAAAACGGTGCCGACCGGATAGACGGCCCAGTCAGCGGCGGCGCTGCGGACGCGATCGGTGTAGCGGAGCTGGGTGCCGGTGGCGTTCTGCGAGCCGTATTGGAGGTGATCGGACTCGGACTGCGTGTAGGCCGTGGTGCGGACCAGACGGTTGCGCTCGGAGGGCTTGTAGAAGGCCATGCCGTGCTTGTCCTTCGGCTTGCCGGCGGCCTGCTGGAAGAGAGCGGGCGATGGCTGGGCCGTGGTGAAGACTTCAGCTTTGCCGAAGTAGCTACCCGAAGACATGGACGAGTAGGAGCGGGACTTGGACAGGACCGTCAGGTTGGAATCCGAGGCGCAGCTGGAGAACAGCAGGGCGAGCAATGCGGCGGCGGAAGCGAGTCGGAAAGTCATGCTATTTGGTTTGGCGAGATTGATATTTAAGGAATCGCGCTATTTGAGACTCCACGTTTTACGGATCGGAGTTAGGGGCGGCAACCCAATTTTTCGCTGTTAGTTTTGGCGTCGGAGCGATTGCCGTGCCAAGTTGATCGATTCGGGCTGTCGGGCCCCGGGCGGAGGTCATTGAACCCGAAGGGGTCTGTGGAGGTTGCGGCGGAACTGTCCGACAGAAGCCCCAAAACTGCCGGTGACGGGTTTGTCCCGACATTGTGATGGCACCGGAGATGCTAGAATTGCAGAAAGTTCCAGCGGTTTGACCCGCGTAAGAGACAGGAAATGATCCTTGGTGGTTTTACCAAGGGTTTCGCGTTGACGCCCGGAGATCGCGATGCCAATCGCTTGACGTGCGTGTGCCCTCTCTTTTCCCCCGAAATGGGGTTTCGAAATCACTTTTGGTGGCCCTGTTTCCACTGTGCTCGCTGACGGTTTCGGCTCAGGTGGATTTGAACAAGGCGCAGACGGCGGGGATGGAAGCCTACAAGGCGAAGAATTGGCAGGTCGCCATTGAGAACCTCTCTTCGATCGTCAAGGCCAAGCCGAACGATGCCCCGGGAGGCGTTCTTTACACCCTTGGCTACGCTTACTTCTTCAATCTCAACTACCAGGAGTCGGCGACCACCTTCGAGCTCTACCTGAAAAAGTATGCGGAGAGCGAGTTCGCTCCGGAAGTCCACCTGACCCTGGGCCGGGCGCTGCTCCAGATCGACGGCAAGACGGACGAGGCGCTGACGCACCTCGCCAAGGCTTCCGAGAAGCCGGAATTCGCCGAAGAGGCACGTTTCGCGGCTGCCGACGCCTACATCAAGAAGGGCGACATGGACAAGGCCGCCCAGACGCTGAAAAACGCGATGGCTGGCAAGTCCTCCGGCGTGAGCCTGCTGCGCGCCGCGATCCAGCTGGTGGACCTCTACATCGACGGCGGCAAGCTGCCGGAAGCCACGAAGCTGCTAGAGGATCTGGAGCGCAATCCCGGCTATCCGGACGTGATCGTGGTGGTGAACAACCGCTTTGTGAAAATCGGCGATCTCCAGCTGGAGGCCAAGGCCTACTCCGATGCACTGGAGGCCTACTCGAGCGCCCGCCCGCGCAATCAGGTGATCGCCATCCAGGTCGACCGCCTCGCGCAGTCGAAGAAGCGCAAGGATGAGCTGGAGAAGCGCATCGCCGCCGACAAGAAGGCGAACCGGCCCCTGCCGCGGAACATCGAGGAAAACGTGGCCACCCTCGGTGGCATGATCGAGAACACCGAGAAGGTGCTTGGCGAACTTCGCAACTTGGACACCTACGACGCGACCGTCCAGTACCGGATCGGCCGCTGCTATTTCAACATGGAGCGCTTCTGGCCCTCCTCCGTCGCCTTCGAGACCGTCGCGGATGAGAACCCGAAGTCCGACGACGCTGCTACGGCGCTGTTCGGTGCGATGATTTCCCAGTGGCGTCTCGAGCGCCTCGATGCGGCCGGGGTGCTGGCCAGCCGCTATCTGGACAACCATCCGGAGGGCAAGCAGGTCGAAACCGTCGCGGAGCTGAAAGCCACGCTGCTCCTCAAGACCCGCAAGTTTGATGAGGCGGTGTCCTTCCTCACGGCGTTCATCGACAAGAACCCGAATTCGCCGATCAAGCAGAAGATGATGACCTTCCGCGCGAATGCGCGCTTCGAGGGTGGCCAATACGACCAGGCGGCGACGGAATACGACCAGCTGATGAAGGACTTCGGCGGCTCGCCGGAATTCGAGGAATACGTTTACCGCCGTGCCCTTTGCGACTTTCTCCGCAACAAGTATCAGGAGACGGTCTCGGCCTTCGACTCGTACGAAAAGAACTTCCCGAACGGGGATTTCCTCGCTGACATCCGCTACCGCCGCGGGATCATCCAGCTGGCGCTGAAGGACTACAAGACGCTGATCCCGTCGATGCTGGCGCTTTTGCAGGACGAGACCGCGAAGAGTTTCCTCGGCCAGATCCACACGCTGTTGGGCGACGCCTACCAGAACAGCGGGGACAACGACAATGCCGGTACCCAGTTCAAGCTGGCCGTGGAAACGGCGAATGGTGACCGCAGCGTCCTCGAATATGCGCTCGAGCAAGCCACCAACATCCTGCGGGGTGCCCGGCGGTGGGACGATCTTGAGGCCCTCTGGAAGAAGTTCCTGGCAGACAATCCGGACCACCCGATGACCCTTCGCGGTGTCTCCGAGCTCTCGAAGCTGCTGCAGCGCGCCAACAAGAAGGTGGAAGCCCGCAAGATGCTCTCGGAGCACATTCTCAAGGACATCCAGAATCCACGCTCCGAGTATGTCGAAATGCTGATCAGCCAGCTGGCCGGCATGCACGTCCCGCCGCGCTCCGTGAAGAAGGACGCGCCGAAGCCGGACATCGAGGCACTCGAAGGTGAACTGGTGGGCGACCTTGAGATTCCCGAGGATGACAAGACGCCGGCCTATGTCGCCCGCGTGCTCTTCGCCAAGTCCGAGCTGGCCCGCCAGATGGGGGACAAGGCCCGCGCCGAACGCAGCCTCGGTGCCATCGCGAACACGGCCAGCTCCAACGACCTCGGCCCGGTGCTGCTGTCGATGGTGGGCCAGTATCTCTTCGACAAGGGCGAATACGACAAGGCGACGCCGCTTTACGAGCGCTTGCGGGATGCGTTCCCGGATTCGCCGTACTCGGACGCGGCACCGGTCGGTCTCGGCAAGATTGCGCTGGCCCAGAAGGAATATCAGGACGCGGCCAAGCAGTTCGACATCGCGATCAACCGCGCTTCCGGCGACAGTACCTTGAAGGAAGCGACCTTCGGGAAGGCGCAGGCGCTGCGGGCGCTGAAGCAGCGGGAAGACGCCAAGAAGCTCTTCGAACAAATCCTCACGACCAAGGGTTGGCGCGGGATCGAACTGGCGGGCGCGAACTACGAACTCGGCGAGATCGAGTCCGAATCCGGGAACAAGGCCGGTGCCCACGCCTACTTCCAACGCGTCTACCTGTCTCACGGAGCCTATCCCCAATATGCCATCAAGTCCTACGTCCGCGCCGCCGACATGCTGCGCATGGATGGCAAGCAGGATGAGTACAAGGCGACTCTCCAGGAGCTGATCCGCAAGTATCCCGATTCCCCAGAGGCCAAGAAGGCGCGCCTCTCCGTTGGCTCGGACACAGAGTCAAAGTAATTTAAAAACACCCGCCCCAATGCCGTTTTCAAAACCCCGGCTTGTTCTCGCCGCTTCTCTGCTCGCCCTGCTTCCCGCTGTCGTCCACGCGCAAGCTGAAGAAGAATTCGTGCTCCGCACCGGTCGCCGGATTCCCGCCGACACGGTGAAGCCCTCGGCCAATGGATTCACCGCCACGGTGGTGACGGGTGCCTCGGCCACAAAAATGGATTTCAAGGCTTCCGAGGTCGAGCAGGCCATCCTGCGCGAACCTCCGGAGCTGGCTGAAGCCCGCGGCCAGATCGCCACGGACAAGTTCCTCGCCGCGATCGCCGCGCTGACCCGGATCGAGGAAGAGCTGAAGCCCTACCGCGAGGTTCCCGGCGCCTGGTGGCACCGCGCGCGGATGCTGCGCATGGACGCGCTGGCTTCCAAGGGGGACACCAGGGCCGCCGCCGCCCTTGCCTCCGCTTCGGAGCTCGAGGGCCTGCCCGAGTCCACGCTCACCATGCTGAATGATTTCAAGGCGATCGTGGCAGCCGGTGACAACCCCGAGAGCAAGATCAGCTCGCTGCAAGCGCTGGCCAAGCGCAGCACGGATCCGTGGATTTCGGCCCGCGCCTGGCTCGAGATCGGCAACACCAACGCCGCCCATGGCAAGATGGACGAGGCGATCAAGGCCTGGCTCCGCGTCGCGGTCTTCAATCCCGCCGAGCGCGATCTTGCCCTTCGTGGTACCATTTACGCCGCCCGCGGCATGCAGCAGATCGGAAGGCCACAAGATGGCGTGAAACTGCTCAAAGATTACCTCGACGACCACGTTGCCTCTCCCTACGCCCCTGCCATCCAGTCCGAACAGTCCAAGCTCGAACCGAAAAAAACCGCTGCTGCCCCGGCTTCCAAATAAGCCCCGAAGAAAACTCCAACTGAGCATTCGCCCCGAAAGATCCATGAATATTCGTTCCCTCTTCAATCGCTTGTCCGGAGCTTTCCGGGTCGTCCTTCTTGCCGGGGCCGTGATCCTGTTTGCCGGTTCCCTCGTTGAGACTTCCATGGCTGCCGAAACCCCGGCTGCCGAGGGTGCACACGGCCCTCAGAAGAAGTCCCTGATGGATAACATCAAGCAGGGCGGCATCGTGATGTGGCCGATCGGCATTTGCTCGCTCTTCACGATCTACCTGGTCGTGGACATCTACCTGCGCACTTCCGACAAGAAGCTCGCACCGGATGAGGAAGTGGAAAAGGCCCAGCAACTCTTCATGGCGGGCGACTACGTGAATGCCTACCAGGTGATGAAGGCCACTCCGTGCGCCTACAACAACATCGTGAAGTATGGCCTTTCCTACGTCGGCAAGGGCAAGGACCAGACCGAGGAAGCCCTGCTGGTGGAACTCGGCCGCGAGAACTCCCGCCTTCAGAACAAGATCAACTACCTTTCGGTTATCGGTGTTTGTACGCCCATGATCGGTCTGCTCGGCACGGTCGTCGGCATGATGGGCGCCTTCGCCGCCCTCGGTACCTCCGGCGCGGGTGACACCGCGGCGCTGTCCGGCCACATCGGTGAGGTGCTTGTCGCCACCGCGTCCGGCCTGTTCATCGCTATCCCGGCCTTCATGTTCTTCTACGTCCTGCGCAACCGCCTGCTGGCCAAGATGCACGACCTCGAGGACAAGGTGATGAGCCTGTTCCGCAACATGCCGTACGAGCACTTCCACGGTCTGGAGATCGGCGAGGAAGTCACCTACGCCGCCCTGCCAAACTGGCTTGGCGAAGACGCTGTTTCGCAGTAATCTTCTACCGCCCCCAACTTCTAAAACCCCATGGCAAGCGCAGGCGGAAACGGAAGCGACCCGGAATTCCAGGTCGCGCCGATGATCGACGTGCTTCTGGTGCTGCTCATTTTCTTCATGAGCATCACCACGGAGCAGGTACTGAAGATCGACAAATCGATCGCGCTGCCGGTCGCCACCGAGGCGAAAAAGCGCGACAACGACGTCAAGAACCAGGTGATCGTCAACGTGGACTGGGACACCGCCCTCGGGAAGGCCCAAGTCCGCTACGGTGCGATCGTCTGTGACCCGGTCGAGCAACTCGTGGAACACGTCCAGCCGGCGAAGGAAGCGAATCCGAAGCTGAAGATGATCATCCGCGGCGACGCGGAGACGCCTGCCGTGGAAATCCAGAAGGTCATCGAGCAGCTCGCCGCGGCGGGTATCGATGACATCTCGCTTTCCGGTACGAACCGCAAATGACTGACCTGAGGTAGCAATGAAAAAGACAAAACGCGGTCGCGAAGGGAGCGGGGAGATTCACCTCGGCTTCCAAATTGCGCCCATGATCGACGTGGTCTTCGTGATCATGCTCTTCTTCATGGTGATGGCGGGTCAGCAGCAGGTTGAAAACGAACTCAACCTGAAGCTGCCAGGGTCGATTCCGGGTACCCCGATTGCGATCGAAGAGACCCAGGTCCACATCATGGAGACCGGCGACGTCTTGCTCAATGACGACCCGGTCGGCGAGCCCGGCGATGCGGGGCTCAAGAACCTGGCGGCCACCATGGTCCGTCTGGCAGAATCCTCTAAGGCAACCGACACGAAGGTCGTTGTAAGCATTATGGCGGACGAAATGGCGCCGTATCAGCGGGTGATCGACGTGCTCAACGCACTCGCGGTGGCCCGGATCGAGAACGTGACCTTCGAAGTGCCGCCCCAATAACCCTCACCACGAGCCGTCCATGTACGACGATTACCAACCGGCACCGGAAGTGCACGAGGAGAGCAAGATGAAGCGCATGATCCGCCGCATGGGTCTTGGCGCCTTCTCGATCTCGGTGCTGGTGCACCTTGTTTTCATCGCCCTCGCGATCTTTTACTTCGTGAAGTGGGTCGATCCGCCGCAGGAAAAAGTCGACTTCCTCCCCGGTGGCGGTGGTGGCGGCGGCAAGGGCGGCGAAGTCGCCCACAAGATCCAGCAGCAGAAGCGGATGATGACCAGTCCGGCCGCATCCCGCCGGATCTCGTCCACGTCCACGAATGCGTCCTTCACGATTCCCGATTCTTCCAATGAGCTCATGGATCCCGGCTTGCCGATGGACGTGGGCATGGCGGAAGCCGGCGAAGGCGGTGGCACCGGCGGTGGCCGCGGCACCGGCAATGGCACGGGCATCGGCTCTGGCAATGGCCCGGGCAAGGGCATGGGAGCCGGCGGCCTCGGCATCGGCGCGCTGATCCCGACCATCATGAAAGGCCGCTGCACGGACAGTGAGCGGCTCTCCATGCTGCGCGAGGCTGGCGGCACCCCGAACGTGGAAGCTGGCGTGAAGAACTCGCTCGCCTGGCTCAAGACCAAGCAGAACCCCGACGGCTCGTGGGGCAATTCCAACAGGGTCGCCATGACCGGCCTCACGCTGCTCTGCTACCTCGGCCACTGCGAGAATACCCAGTCCAAGGAATACGGCGACAATGTCAGCCGCGGCATCGCCTATCTCATCGACATCTCGATGAAGAACGATGGCAAGCTGGCTACGGCATTCGACCAGAACGGGTGGGTGTATGAGCACGCGATCGGCACCTATGCGCTTTCCGAGGCCCTGACCTTTTCCCGCGGCCTCCAGTATCCCATTCCGAACCTCGAGGAGTGCGTGAAGAAGGCGGCGACGCTGATCGTGGCGGGCCAGAACGAAAAGGGCGGCTGGGACTATCACTACCGGTCCACCGACCGCAATGACCTCTCGGTCACCGGCTGGCAGATGCAGGCGCTCAAGGCGGCCCACGCTTCCGGCGTGAAGCTCGACGACTTCGACAAGGTCATCCGCAAGGCGGTCAGCTGGCTCGGCGATGAGGCCCACTTGGGAGATGGCAAATTCGCCTACGTCAACAAGGACGCGCGCGTCGGCATGACCGCGGTCGGCACCCTCTGCCTCCAGCAGTGGGAGAAGGCCGGCTCCACTCCGGCCCGCAACGGCGTGAAGCTGATCATGGAAGGCCTCGAACTTCGCGTGAAGCCGAACGCCAAGGTCAAGGAAGCTGAATTCGCCCCGCTCTACACCATGAAGTATGACGGCCCGAACTGCGACCTCTACGCGTGGTACTACGCCGTGCAGGTGATGCGGAATGCCGGCGGCAAGGAGTGGGAAGCGATGAACAAGGCCATCCTTGAAGACATCGTGACCGCCCAGAATTCGGACGGATCGTTCCGGAATGAGAATTCCAAGATCGCCCGCAATGACAACCTGGTCCACGTCCGTGGCACCGAGGCCGCGGGACCCTCGCGCGATATCTACCTCCAGTGCCTGAACACCCTGATGCTGGAAGTTTACTACCGCTTCCTTCCCGCCACTTCCGCCGGTGCCAAGAGCCGCGGTTCTGGCCTGGATGCGCTGGATGACCTGCGCTGAGCGCGGCATCGATCCAATAATCTGTTACATCTGAAGAGGGGACCAGCCGGTCCCCTCTTTCTTTTCCCGTTTTCCCGTTCCCTAGGGTTACGGGAAAGGAGGAATTCGGCGGAGGCCACTGGGACCGTGGGATTCATCCCGTTTGGATGGCCCGGTGCCCGGACTCAAGGGGCGGGATGAATCCCGGCTCCCAGTGGGAAAAATCACGCTCCGGCCAACTCTGCGAAGAGGATCTGGCCTCCGCTCGTCTGGAGGGTGCTGATGACCACCACGTCCTGGGTGGTGCCGATTTTCGGCGAGGCGTGATTGACCACGATCATGGTGCCGTCCGGCAGGTAGCCGACACCCTGGTGCTCGTCCTTGCCGCCGCGCACGAGGGCGAGGCGGACTTTTTCGCCGACGGTGACGGATGGCCGGAGGGCATCGAGCAGCTCGTCGAGATTGAGCACTTCCACGCCGCGGAGTTTGGCGACCTTGCAGAGATTCTCGTCCGTGCTGAGAAGGCGTGCGCCGAGGAGCTGGGCGACTTGAAGCAGGCGGCCGGTCATGGTCTCGTCGGCCGAGACGCCCGCGGTATCCTCAATGCTGACCTGCATGTCCTTTCCCCCGCGCATCTGGTCGAGGCAGGCGAGCCCGCGCTCGGCGCGCTGCCGCTTGGCCGGCGTGGGCGAATTGGCGAGGACCTGGATCTCATCGAGGACGAAGCGAGGTACTACCAGCCGTCCGCTGAGAAAGCCCGAGCGAACCACGGCGGGGATCCGGGCATCCATGATCGACTCGGCGTCCAGCACTACCGGCTGGCCGGTGCTGCTGTCTTGGCGGAAGCGGACGTAGGGAATGATGAAGGCGAAGTCATCCCGGCTGCTCCTGAGGGCGACGACCGATCCCAGGAAGCCCAGGGTGGCGTAGAGCAGCAGGTTCAGGCTCAGGGCAAGGGTGGAGGCAACATCGGCCCCGATATCAGGGTTGCCTTCCGCCGCGCTCAGGCGTGCCCGGAGTGTGATGTTTACCAGGTCGAAGACCTGCAGCCGAGTCAGCAGCCATGCACAGAACACCCCGATGAGGAGGCCGAAGGTGGCGGTGGAAAACGCGCGCAGGCTGAACCTTTTGATGAGGAGCTCGAGCCAGACGAAAATCCCGCCCAGAAACAGCCCTCCGCAAAGCCCTTGAAATGTCGATACCTCAAGGGCGGTTCCCTTGGTGATGGTGGCCACGGCATATCCGGCACCGGCACAGACTAGCAGATAGAGTACGCGAGCTATGTTGACGGAGGCGGGAGCCATGGGATGACACGAAGCATCCGGCATTCCCGATCAAGCCGCAAGCTCAAGGGCGGAATGCATGGGGCTCTTTGTAGGCACGAAAAAAGCCCCGCTCCGGTTGCGGAGCAGGGCTTTGGGAAATTTCGAGATGTGATTTGTGCGGGTGTTTACCAGTCGTCGCCGCCGCCGTAGCCACCGCCGCCTTTGCCGCCGCCGTAGCCACCACCGCCGCCCTTGCCGCCGCGACGGTCGCCGTAGCCACCACCCCCGCCGCCACCACCCTTGCCACCGTAGCCGCCTTTACCGCCGCCACCACCACCACCGCCGTAGCCGCCTTTACCGCCACCACCACCGCCGCCGGGCCGGCGATCACCGCCGAAGCCACCGCGACCACCACCGCCGCCGCCACCAAAGCCACCGGGCTTGCTCTCGCGAGGCTCGGCCGGGTTGACACGTAGCGGGCGCCCGCCCAGCTCCTGGCCATTCACGGCATCTGCCGCTTCCTTGGCCTTGGAGGTGTCCGCCAAGGTCACGAAGCAAAAGCCGCGGGGGCGATTGGTTTCGCGGTCCATGACGATTTTAACTTTCTCCACCGGACCAAAGGCGGCGAAGAGTTCTGCCACTTCTTCCTCGGTGGCGGTGAAGGGCAGATTGCCCACGTAGATGTCCATTGTCTGTAGTCGCTACGCCAATTGATCCAAACCACTTCAACAGCCAATGGCGCCACGACCGGATGAAGCGTGTCCGGAATTCAGCCCGGACTTTAATCCCGCTACACGGTCGTCCGATCTACGGCAAGCCCATAAATCACGGGATGAGAACCACCTGCGGGCGCTTCAGAGTCCCGAAGGATGTCGCATCACATGGCCTGTGCCGGGCCGGGTGCGGGTTTGCCAGCGCGGGCCATCGCGATCGGCGCCCCAGCCGGTGTCGAGTCGCAGGCCGGCGATGGTCATGAAAACGTGGCCGCTACGCACGTACAGGGTGATCCAGTCACCGTCGCCTTTCTTGCCGTAGCCGTAGAATCCATCGCTCGGCATGGAGCCCTGCATGAGGCCGGCTTCACGCAGCACGTAGGAGACGGTGCCGGAGCAATCGTAGCCGCTATCCTCCTGGCGGGCGTGGCCGCCGCCCCACTTGTAGGGCTTGTTCTGAAGGCGATTGCCGGCGGCGATTGCGCGCTTCACAGCGAGCGGGGCTTTCCTCGGCGCATAGGCGATTCCGTTCACCAGCTTCGCGGTTTCGCCGTTCTTGAATTGATACGACACCGGTCGCTTCGCCTTCACTTGGCTGGAGCACGAGCTGAGCCCGAGAGCCAAGACCGGCAGCGCGATTAGAGACAGAAGTCGTTTCACGCTGCGGAAAGTAAGGATTTGTGGATTTTTTACAAAACCTTTCTGCCTGACAGTTCATCGTAACACTCTAACAAAAGTTCCCGAAGGTTGCCTCGGCAACGGCGGAAGCGCTGGTCGAGGTCCCCGTGGAAACGCTCCGCGAAGGGAGCGGACACTCGTTCCAACAGGATCGCGGCGGTGGCCGGAGTCGCCGTTAGATGGAGGAGTTCCGGCCACGAACCTGCCCGATAGCGGGTGACCAGAATGCCTGCGGCTGCCTTCGAAGCTTCGCGGAGTTCGTGGCGGTCGCTGCGGCGCAGGTAGTCCTCGCCATCGATAAACCAGAAGCGGCTGGTGCCTTCGGCGAGCTCGTGGCGATCCGCTTCATCCAGGTGACGGCGCTGTTCATTGAAATGGAGCATGACCGGGGAATCGCAGCGCTTCGCCCACGTCCGTAGCAGGGCGCTCTTGCCCGCACCGCGACGGCCGGTGACGGCTGCCCGGCAGCCGAGGGCACGCCATTTTTCCTCCAGCGCCTGCCAAGTCGTTCCGGCCACCAGGGGATCGAAACCGAGCACGCGCTCCAGACGGCCGGGCGCGAAGGGATTGTCACCAGCCTTCATGGTTTGGCGCGGCCGAAGCGCTTCATCCATTTCTCTGCCTTGGTTGTGGTCCGGGCGCTTTCGATTTCGCGCAGGGCGATCTCCTGTCGCTGCGGGGCGACCACGATTTCCTCGACTGCCAGTGAGCCGGTCTTTTTCGCGACTACCTCCAGCGCCCACGCGATTCGGACGAGCGTGCCATTCACGCTCCACGGTTCGGCCGGCAGTTGGAACGAGAAGGCACGTTCGCCGCGCAAGGTATCACCGAGCGGCAGGGCGGCGATGGTGCGCGATTCCTCGGTGCCGCGGCCCTGCGTGAACCAGCAAAGCCTGAGTTCCAAGTCGCGCGGCTCTTTCTCCAGCTGCCATTCCACGCGACCGGTCACGGTCTCGTGCGGTCGCAGGTCGCGGCGTTCGATCGTGATGGTGGTGCTCATGGCAATTCGGTGGCGTCGAGAGGTTGGACGATGATTTCCCGCTCCTCACGCAGGTCGGGAAGCCACGGGACATTGGAGTAGAGGCAGACCCGCCAGACGATGCGGTTGTTAGAGCCGCTGAAGGTCGGCACGGCATCGTCGGGGATTTTCAATGAGACGCCGCCGGCGTTCATCGCCTGGGGGATCGTCGTCTGGAACAGGATCTCTTCGTGGAAGACGGAGCGGGCAGTGGAGTTGCTGGAGCCCTGCGAGTAGGTCGCTTCCTCGCGGCCGACTAACAGCAGGGCGAGATCCGTCGGCTGGCCACGGCCGCCGGCGCGCCGCCATTGGACGCGGGCGGAGCGGCCGGGCTTGAGATCGTCACTGGCGAGCTGGAGTTCGAAGCGCGGCGCGAACAGGGCCGCGAAGGTGTAGACGGCACCTACTGCTGTCGCGATTCCCACGAGGAAAAACGGGATCATGAACAAGGTGAACGCGCCGCCAATCACCTTGCCAAAGCCACCACCGGCGTCGCCCCACAGCGAGCGCTGGGAGAAGATCAGGAAGCCATTCCAGAACAGCGCGAAGATCAGCAGGAAAATGAAGGCACCGACCCGCGAACCGCCCGCGCGAACCCATTCCCCGGCGGGCAGTGGCTTCGCTCCGAGCCGGTGCATGCGAACCGCTGCCACATGTCCGGCGCGGCCGGGGCGGGTGCTATGCGGAGCCGAGACGCTGGGGCCTTGGCGGTACTTTTTGTGCACGGCCCACAGCCCGCCGATGCCGATCGCGATGAACGGCAGCGGGAACAGCGCGAACAAGCCCCACCAGCCAGCTTCGCGTCTCACCACTGCACGCCATGGCTTCTCCGGATCGACGAAGACGGTGAGCTTCGATCCCGGTGGGTGGGCTTTGACCACCTCGCGCTTGCCCTTTGATCCGGAAGAGGAACCGCTCCAGATGTCGTAACGGTTCGAGCGGTATTCGTGGCCATCGACTTGATAGCGATAGAAGAGATCCACCGAATAGGTGGTGCCATCGCTGTCACTCTTGCTGCGGAGTCGGCTCCAGATGATCTCGGCTTCGGTTTCCTTCCAGCCGCGCGCGGCGAAATACTCGATGGCTTTCGGAACGATCAGGCCGAACAGCATGGCGAGTCCGGCGCAGCCGAAAAACAGCAGGGCGATCACGGCGGCGAGGGGGCGCTCCGTGATGGTCTTTCCAGAGACCGTTTTCGCCTCTTTGCCAGGGCGACCGAAGATCAGGGCGAGGCCGATGAGCACGAAGAATCCGCCGAAGGCCGCGAAGGCGAGGCCGCCCCAAATCTGACCGCTGCTGGAGAGGGTCAGCACGGAGGTTTCCGGTTCGCCTGGCTTTACCCGGCACTCGGTGGTGACCTCGGCGAGGCTCGTTCGTGGGCCTTCCGGGCCTTGGGTGAAGCGTTCGCGAACCTTTGCCAGGTCCTCGTAGCTATCGCTGCCTTCCTTGGTCTTCCACAGCCTGGTGCCGGTGTATTTGCGGCCGTCGAGTTCGTAGCGATAGACGAGGTCCGGGCGAAAGGGCGGGTCCTGTTTCTGATCCGCCGCGATCTCGAAGCGCTCGATTACGCAGGGCACGGACTGCCATCGCAACGTTTCCAGCGCACCCCAGGTCGTCCACAGGCCGATGCCGAGGAAGATCGAGCTGAAGGCGGTCCAGAAGATCCCGAAGAACCGGACTCCCCAGCTATTGCTCGATTCACTTCTCAGACCGGTTGGCACGCGCCGGATCTAGCAGATTCGTCCGCTGGCGACGCGTGGAAAATCAGGAGCGCTTTCGCTTCGTCAAGCGGCGTCTTTCACGGGCTTTCGCGACGTTTCCAGCTGCCTTCAAGGATCGCGCCCGCTGCTTGCGGCGCTTTTTGACGATCACCCACAGGCCACTCGTTCCGGCGGCCAGAAAGCAGATGGCCAGAACGATGGCAGCCGGGCTTCCGTGAAGCACCTGAGGAACCAACATCCCGCCCAGCAGGGCCAGCCCTCCTGCGAGGAAGGTGAGAAAGAAGAGGATCGTCTTGGCATTCGGGACAACGCCCGTCTTGAGAGGGCTGAGCCACTTTCGCTTGGGCTCGCGTTCAAAGGCGAGGGCCAAGCCGAACGCCGCGGAGAGCATGCCCATCACGACGAATACGAGGCCGATCCAGAGTTGCCTGGCGTTGTCGTGGGCTCCGTTCCAGATGGTCCAGACACCGATCCCGGAGGCAACCAGGCTGAGCGCTGCCCAGAGAATTCCCGCCACCCGTGTGAGCGGATCTATCTCGCGGTAGCGCATGATAGGCAGGAAATGGCGATCAGTCCCGCGATTCCAGCCAGGCGATCACCTTCGCCAGCGCGCGGCCGCGATGGCTGAGGGAGTTTTTCACCTCGGCGCCGAGCTCGGCGAAGGTCTGGTCGTAGCCTTCCGGTGCGAACAGGGGATCGTAGCCGAATCCGCCTGCGCCATAGGGTTCGTCGAGAATGCGGCCGTCCACGGTGCCGCTGAAATTCGCCAGCACGTTTCCGCCTTCCGCGAGGACCATGGTGCAGCGGAAGCGGGCGGTGCGGTCGGCCTTGCCGGCCATTTCAGTCATCAGGCGGGCATTGTTTTTCGGGTGATTTCCCTCCTCGCCGCCGTAGCTGCTGGACCAGACGCCCGGCGCGCCGCCGAGGGCATCGACCTCCAAACCCGAGTCATCGGAGAGTACCAGTCCTGTCACGTGGTGGCTGATGGCGACTGCTTTAAGCGTGGCATTCTCTAGGAAGGTGGTGCCGGTTTCCTCGACCGCGGGGAGATTCGGGAAGTCATTGACGTCCAGCACCCGGTAACGGTCGCCGAGCATTTCCCGGATCTCCTGGGTCTTGTGCGCATTGCGGGTGGCGATGACCAGAATCGGCGGCTCGGAGGGCATGGCCGTGGGTAGCGTGACAGCCTTCCGCGGCCAAGAATTTTGAAATAATCCCAAGCAGTGCTACGCCTATAGCACATAATGAAAGCCATCACCTACCTCGCCTCTTTCACTCTTGGCGCTGCCGCCATGGTTAGCTCCGCCTTTTCGAGTGAACTCGAAGGCTGGTCTACCGATCTCGACAAGGCCTTCGCCCAGGCAAAAAAGGAGAAGAAGTCGGTGCTGGTCGAATTCACCGGCTCTGATTGGTGCCCGCCCTGCATCGCGATGCGGAAGAACGTCTTCTCGAAGAAGGAATTCGTCGATGCCGCCGGCAAGCAGTTCATCCTGGTCGAGCTCGACTTCCCGAATGGCGACGAGGCGCTGAAAAAGAAGAACCAGCCCTACGCCGAGAAGTACAAGATCGAGGGTTTCCCGACGGTCATCCTCTTCGATGCCGAAGGGAAGGAGTTCAGCCGCTTTTTCGCCTCCGAGTATCCAAAAACCGAGGCCTTCCTGAAGCACCTCGACGACGCGCTCGAGAAGCAGAAGCTCGATTGATCGGGCTCCTTTCACAGGAGATCTGTTCATGCAGACGGCCCCGCTCGGTCTTCACGCCGCGCGGGGTTTTTCGTGGAACGAGTGGCGGAGCTAATCTCCAAGGCAAAAGCCGAGGAAGATCGCACCCTGAGAGGCAGAGCGCAACAGGGAGATTGCACGCTGCGCCATGGTTGGCTTCCCGAAGCGGATCTGGGGTTGGGAAGTAGTGCTGGTTTTCAGTCGGTTAGAACGGGTGGGTGGGTTCGGCACGTCCCTTGCGAGAGGGTGGGACGATGAAAACCACTACCCGTCCCGATCCAGAGGCCGCTCCTTTGCAGGAGATCCTGACGCGCCTCATCGACTCCATCGCCGGCTTCCGCTTGGCCGCCGATTTTGCGACCGATTCTTCGTTTATCCGGCTCTGCCAGCGTTCTGCGGATTCGCGTGAAGCGATCGTGGAAGAACTCGCAGCTGTGATCGCCTCCTGTGGCGTGGAGCCTTCCCTGGACGGCAGCCGGGAAGCCTCGGTTCACCGCGCATGGATCCGCCTCGTCTGCCAAGTGCATCCGCAGTTCCGCAAGCGGCTCAGTGCCGAGTGCGAGCGGGGCGAGCGGGAATTCCAGCGCACGCTCGGAGCGCGCAATCGCCCTGCAGCACGCAACGAACGCACCGGCAACATGCTCGGCGAGCTGAAGACCTACGTCGCCGCGACCTTGGATGCGCTGCACCGCATTGAGGAGAAGTCCCACGCCTCTGCAACTCACTATGCCGCTGCCTGACACGCCGCTGCCGAAACCTCCTCCGATGGCCTGAAAACGGTCATATCGTGAAACAGCCCCGCCCGGCTCTCCAGCCGCGGCGGGGCGTTCTGTTTTCGGGGGCTCGGCCGGGCCGGGGTTTTCCTTTTCAAGCTCAGCCGCTTTCGCCAATTTCCGCGCCCCGCTATGTCTGACCGCCGTAAACCGTTCCCCTTCGACCAGTTCGAGCCTGCCTGGCAGGAGCGCTGGGACGCGGAGAAAACCTTCCGCACGCCGAATCCGGGCGATGCCGATTTCGACGCCTCGAAGCCGAAGTTCTACGTGCTAGACATGTTCCCGTATCCCTCCGGCAGCGGCCTCCACGTGGGCCATCCGGAAGGCTACACCGCGACCGACATCATCGGCCGGGCCAAGCGCCGCCAAGGCTACAATGTGCTCCATCCGATGGGCTGGGACTCCTTCGGCCTGCCCGCGGAACAGTACGCGATCAAGACCGGCCAGCATCCGGCGATCACGACGACGGCGAATATCGCGACCTTCAAGCGCCAGCTGAAGTCGCTGGGCTTCGGCTATGACTGGGACCGCGAGATCGCGACGACCGATCCGGAGTATGTCCGCTGGACCCAGTGGATCTTCCTGCAGCTGTACTCGTCATACTTTGATGAAGAAGCGGGCAAGGCGAAGCCTGTCGCCGAGCTGGAAGCGAAAGGCTGGAGCCGCGAGGAGATCGATGCGGTGCGTTTGGCCTTCGTCCACGAAGCGCCGGTGAACTGGTCGCCCGACCTCGGCACCGTGCTGGCGAACGAGGAAGTGGAAGAGTGGCGCAGCAAGGGCCACATCGTCGAACGTCGTCCGCTGCGCCAGTGGATGCTGCGCATCACGAAGTATGCCCAGCGCCTGATCGATGAACTGGACCCGCTCGATTGGCCGGAAGGCATCAAGCTGCTGCAGAAGAATTGGATCGGCCGCAGCGAAGGCGCGGAAGTCGATTTCTTGCTCGATGACCATGTCGTCACAGTTTTCACCACCCGTCCGGATACCTTGTTCGGTGCCACCTACATGGTGCTCGCGCCGGAGCATCCGTATGTCGCGGAGATCACGACTGCGGAGCAAAAGGCTGCGGTGGAGGCATACATCGCCGCCTGTGCGGCCAAGTCCGATCTTGAGCGCGGCGATCTGAACAAGGACAAGTCCGGCGTTTTCACCGGTGCCTATGCGACCAATCCCGTGAACGGCGAGCAGATCCCGGTGTGGATCGCCGACTACGTGATGATGGGCTACGGCACCGGCGCGATCATGGCCGTCCCGGCGCATGACGAACGCGACTTCGAGTTCGCGAAGAAGTTCGAGCTGCCGATCATTCAAGTGGTTCAGCCAAACGGCGATGCTGATTGGCAGGGCTACACCGATCCGGGCACTGCCGTGAACTCCGGTTTCCTCGACGGACTGCCAACCGCCGAAGCGAAGCCGAAGATCATCGCGTGGCTGGAAGAAGGCGAAAAAGGAAAGCGCCGCGTGCAGTTCAAGCTGCGCGACTGGTTGTTCTCCCGCCAGCGCTACTGGGGTGAGCCCTTCCCGCTGACGTGGAAGGATGGCAACCACTACGCCGTGCCGGATGCCGAGCTGCCCTTGCTCGCGCCGCCGCTGGAAGACTACAAGCCGAGTGGTTCACCCGAGCCGCTGCTGAGCAAGGCCCGTGAGTGGGTCGAGCTGCCGGATGGCTCCATCCGCGAGACGAACACGATGCCGCAATGGGCCGGCTCCTGCTGGTACTATCTGCGCTACTGCGATCCGCGGAACAGCGGACGCTTCATCTCGGAGGAAGCGGAGAACTACTGGGGTAGCAGCGACAAGCCCGGGATGGTGGACCTCTACGTCGGTGGTACGGAACACGCCGTACTTCACCTGCTCTACGCCCGCTTCTGGCACAAGGTCCTGCATGATCTGGGCCATGTCTCGACGAACGAGCCGTTCCAGAAGCTGGTGAACCAAGGCCTGATCCTCGGCGAGGACGGCCAGAAGATGTCCAAGTCCCGCGGCAACGTGGTGAACCCCGATGACGTCGTGAAGGAGTATGGCGCGGACTCGCTGCGCCTGTACGAGATGTTCATGGGCCCGCTGGAACAGGTGAAGCCATGGAGCATGAAGGGCGTCGAGGGTGTTTCGCGCTTCCTTGCCCGCGTCTGGCGCGTCGCCTTTGAAGAGAATCAAGCCGGCGAATGGGTCACGTCATCGAAGATCCAGGACGTGCCATGCACCGACAAGGCGCTGCTCAAGGTAGTCCACGAGACGATCAAGAAGGTCACCGACGACATCGCGAAGATGTCCTTCAACACCGCGATTTCGCAGATGATGGTGTGCACCAACGCCTTCACGCAGGCCGAGGTGGTGCCGTTGAATGAGTTCCGCTTGTTGCTGCACGTGCTGAATCCCTTTGCGCCTCACCTGAGCGAGGAGCTTTACTCGCGCCTTGGCGGCACCTCAGTGCTCGCTGATGCGGCATGGCCGAAGCACGACGAAGCCGCTCTCATCACCGACGAGATCGAGTTGGTCGTCCAGGTGAACGGCAAGCTGCGTGACAAGGTCATTGTCGCGAAGGATGCCGATCAGGCCACGGTTGAAGCCGCGGCCCTCGCCTCGCCGCGAGTGAAGGAACAGACCGACGGCAAGACGGTCCGCAAGGTCATCGTGGTCCCCGGCCGTCTGGTGAACATCGTCGCGAACTGAGGCACGACTCGGAACGGGGGCTGGCGTCAGCCCCCGAACATCGCCTGATGCCATTCCTCATCAGGAGCGGCATCGTGGACGATGCCGTCGGCGGTCATGACGAGCACGGGACCGGAGAGATCTTCCAAGAGCGTCATGACTTCGCTCACCGTGCCGAAGACAAACTCGGCTCGCCGCTCAGGCGCGGGCATGCGGATGAACCAATGGAAGGAGAGCCACTCGCCCGAGCGGCCGAGCAGGTGGTCGGCGGCCTTCATGGTCAAGTCGCCCGGCACATAGCCGGTCTGAAGAATCACATACGGACCGTGTGTGTCACGCGGCTCGATTTCAGAGGCCATCGCCAGCTTCGCCAAGCTGATCAAGCGGGCAGCCGAGGGATCGTTGCGAAGCGGGTGCGACATGGCTGGAAAAGATATAGCATTAAAATTTCCCCGCTTCCACAGCGATTGCAGGGGCAATATCGATCGGGTTGAGAAGATCTTCAAATTTCCCTAACAAATAACAATCTTGCGGGCGGTCACTGCTCTGGCAGCGTTGCGCCGATGAGCTCCCCCCACATGCTCTTTCGCACCCTTTTTGGTGCCTGCGTCCTGGCAAGCCTGGCTCCGGCAAACGGCCAGCTGCTCGAATACTCGTTCCAAGCCGTGGTCGATTCGATTGATTCGACCGATCCGGGATTCACCGCCAACCGGCTCGGTCTGGTGGCTGGCGATACCATCACCGGGCGGATCATCATTGACCGCAGTAGCATCGATCAGGTTCCGGGTGATTCCAGCTTCGCGACGTATCGGAACTACGCGACGGGAGGCAGCAGCATCTATGATCCGAATAGCCTGACGTACCAGCAACCTCCGCTGCTGTTCCAGACCTCGGTATCGCTGGATTTGCCGCTCGGGCAAGGGTCTTTCGGCACGGTGACAAGCTCGGGGAGCGGTGGGAACTTGGTCTATGATCCCTACAGCGATGTTACCGCGCCGCGGGTCAACGTGGCCAACGGTACCAGCTATACTTCCGAGTCCGGTGCCTTTGGTACGGTTTCCGGCGACGCCTTGAATTTCTACCAAGTCGTCAGCGAGGTCTCTCCCGGTGGGCTTTCATCTCTCAAGTCGCGGCAAACCGTGGACTTTCTCTTTCAGGATGCCGATGGGCTGGCTTTCCAGTCCGATGCATTGCCCGGCTCGCTGGCATTGTCGGATTTCGACTCCGCGAAAATTTTCTACAAGCTCGTGGTCCCTGCCCAATCGATCCAGACTCCGGTTTCAAATCTCACCTATGGAACGCTCAGCTTCAATGCCCACTTGGTCAGCTTGAACGTGGTTCCCGAGCCATCAGCCGTCGGGCTGGGTGCGGTGGCGGTCTCGTTGCTCGTCCTCTTCCGCCGCAGGACCGGCTTGCCGGGAACGACGGACTGACACAGGCTGCGGGATGCTTGCCCGTTTCACTGCATGCCTTGTCGCGACCTCCGGTTTTCTGGTGGCTGCGCCGACGCTGCCCTTCAAGGCAGACTTTTCCAGCTTCCCCACCGCTCCATGGAAGACCTACGGCGGCGAATGGTCCGCTGCGAATGGCGAGCTTCACGTGAAGGGCGGCTCCGGGCCGAAGGCGGTGATCGATGGCTTGGTGGCTGGCGATTTCGAGCTGGATGTGGAAGTCCGTCCGGATGGCGACGGAGCCCAGGGGGGCGTGGTGTTCCGTGCCGCCGATATCGCCGATGGGGTAGATGCCTTCCGCGGCTACTACGCGGGGATCCGGGCGGGTCAAAATCTGGTGATGTGGGGTGCCACCGATCCCAAGTGGCGATCCATCGGTTCGCGTCCGGTCGAGGTGAAGGCCAATCAGTGGTATCACCTGCGCCTCCAGGTGGCGGGAAATAATGCGAAGATCTTCGTCGATGACGAGCCGATCAGCGATGCGACGTGGCCGGTCTTCGATGGCATCGATGCCGCTTTCAAGGGCGGTGGCATCGCCTTGCGCGCCCTTGATGGCGATGCGTCCTTCCGCAATCTCAAGATCGTCGCGTATCATCCCGCGCCGCTCACCCGTAGCTACACCAATCCCGTGCAAGCCGGCTGCGCCGATCCGGTGGTGTTCCGCCACGATGGCAAGTACTACGCTTATACGACTTACACGCCGGACTTTCCGCGGATGACCCGCGGCATCCGGCTCTACACTTCGGACAATCTCGTCAGTTGGAAGGATGAAGGCTTCGCGCTGAAGAATGAGGACAGCTGGGGCAAGTCGCGCTTCTGGGCGCCGGACATCGTGGAGAAGGATGGCACGTTTTACCTCTACTATGCGGCTGACGAGCGGATGTGCGTGGCCACTGCGAAGTCGCCACGAGGTCCTTTCAAGCAAGAGAAGGAGCAGCCGATCGAGCCCGACAGCATCAAGATCGATGGCCATGTTTTCACCGATGACGGAGGGCAGCGCTATTTCTACTACGTCTCCTTCGGCCAAGGAGAAAACCAGATCTGGGGCGGCAAGCTCAATGACGACATGATGAGCGTGGATGCCTCCACGCTGAAGCTCATGGTGAAGCCCGACCAAGCCTGGGAGCGCCACCAGTGGCCGGTGACCGAAGGGCCCGAGGTGCTGAAGCACAAGGGCACCTACTACCTGACCTACTCCGGCAGCCATTTTGAGAATCCGGAGTATGCCGTTGGCTATGCGACTTCGGACAGCCCGCTTGGCCCGTGGAAGAAGTATGAGTTCAACCCGGTGATGAAATCGACGGCCTATGCCCATGGCACGGCGCACCATTGCTTCACGGCCTCGCCGGACGGGAAGGAAGTCTTCATCGTCTATCACCGTCACAGCTCGCTGGAGAAGACCGAGCCGCGCGCGCTTTCGATCGATCGCGTGCGCTTCATCCCTGATCCCACGGGTGGTCCGGATATCCTGCAGATTCACGGTCCGACCTCGTCGCCGCAGCCTCTGCCTTCGGGGGCGCGGTGATGCTTCGAAACGGTGAGCTTGCCATCTCCTCAGGCACGCCGGTTAGATAAAGGAAGTGCAACTGCACCTCACCAACCGCACTCCCGACGCCACGGACCTCGGCCATTTGCTGCACAAGCATCCGGCACGTTGTCACGGGAGCGAATTGGCGTTTGGCCAGGCCACGGTGTTCTACGCCGAGGCTTCGCATGAGCGTTGTACGGCGGTGCTTGCGGTGGAAGTGGACCCGGTGGGCTTGGTTCGTTCGGAAGGAGCACGCCAGGGAGGCTGGGCGCTCGGACAGTATGTGAACGACCGGCCCTACGCGGCATCATCCTTTCTCTCGGTGGCCATCTCCCGGGTCTTCGGCACCGCGCTGAATGGTCGCTGCACCAAGCGGCCGGAGCTTGTCGACAAGCCGCTTCAACTCGAGGCCCGGCTGCCGGTGGTGCAAGCGCCTGAAGGGATGTTGGAAAAGCTCTTTGCTCCGCTCGGCTATGCGGTGGAAAGCCGTCGTCTGCCGTTGGAGCCTGCCTTTCCCGAGTGGGGGGAGAGCCGTTATCATGAGCTGACCTTGCGAGCCACGCTGCCGTTGCACGTGCTGCTGAAGCACCTGTTCGTGTTGATTCCCACGCTCGACCGCCACAAGCACTACTGGGTTGGCCAGGAGGAGATCGACAAGTTGCTGGAGAAGGGGGAAGGGTGGCTTGCGGGTCATTCCGAGCGCGAGTGGATCGTTCGTCGCTACCTGAAGTATCAAAAACGCCTGACCCGGGAGGCTCTGGAACGGCTTGCGCCCGAGCCCGAACCGGAAGAGGGCGACGAAGATGCTGCGGACAGCGGTGCCGAGCCATCCATCGAGCGGAAGATTTCATTGCACGATGTTCGTCTTGATCGTGTCGCGGAGGCGATCGCAGCGCTTGATCCGAAGTCCGTCATCGACCTTGGCTGCGGTGAAGGGCGGTTGTTGGCCCGGTTGCTGAAGGCCACGAGGATTCCGAAAGTTCTCGGCATGGATGTATCCAGCCGCGCGCTTGAGATCGCCCTTGAGCGCCTTGACCGCATTCCAGCGTCGCGCCGGGAAGGGCGTCTGGAGCTTTTCCTCGGCTCGCTGATCTATCGTGATTCACGACTGCGCGGCCATGACGTGGCGGCGCTGGTGGAAGTCATCGAGCACCTCGATCCAGAGCGTTTGGAATCATTGGAGGAAGTCGTGTTTGCCGATGCGGCGCCGCGACGTGTTTTTGTTACCACACCGAACCGGGAGTATAATGTGCTCTTCGAAGGCATGAAGCCGGGAGCGATGCGTCACGGCGACCATCGCTTCGAGTGGACCCGTTCCGAGTTTCGTGAATGGGCCGGGCGCGTGGCTGCGGTGCATGGCTACGATGTAACCTTCGAGCCACTGGGTGAAGAAGACCCTGAGCACGGCCCGCCGAGCCAGATGGCGGTGTTTGTGCGCAATGATTGATCCGTGATGACCCTCCGCATCCCAGAGCTTTCCCTCGTGCTGCTCATCGGTCCGTCCGGGTCGGGGAAGTCCACGTTTGCGCGGAAGCATTTCAAGCCGACCGAGGTGGTGTCGTCGGATGTCTGCCGCGGAATGGTGTCGGACGATGAAAACGACCAGACCGTTTCGCCGCAGGCGTTTGAGCTTTTGTATTTCATTCTCCGGCAGCGGTTGGCGCTCGGGAGGCTGACCGTGGTGGATGCCACCAATCTCAATCCTGAAGACCGTGCGAGGCTGGTGGCGATTGCCCGCGAATATCACGCGCTACCGGCGGCGATTGTTTTCCGGATTGATGAGAAGATCTGCTGCGAGCGGAACGCGCTGCGGCCGGATCGCGATTTCGGACCGCAGGTGATCAAGCGTCAGTTCAATCAGCTTCGGCGCGGCTTGCGGGGGTTGAAGACCGAAGGATTCCGAAACGTGGTTCACCTTCGCAGCCCGGAGGAGATCGATGGAGTGGAGAGCATCATCCGCGAGCCGTTATGGAACAATCGAAGGGACGATCACGGGCCCTTCGATATTATCGGCGATGTGCACGGCTGCTACGAGGAGCTGCGTACTTTGTTGGAGAAAATCGGCTATGAGTTTGAGGGATATGTGGTCCGTCACCCGGAAGGGCGGCGACTGGTGTTCGTGGGAGACCTGGTGGATCGCGGTCCGGACTCGCCGAATGTCCTGAGACTAGTGATGGCCTCGGTGAGCGCCGGCACAGCGATTTGCGTGCCGGGGAATCACGATATGAAGTTCCTGCGTTGGCTGAACGGGAAGAAGGTTCAGCCGACGCATGGCCTGGCTGACACGATTGCCCAGCTCGAAGCGGATCCCGTCGATCGCCGTGATTTGATCAAGTTCCTCGATGGCTTGGTCAGCCACTTTGTCTTCGATGATGGCAAGCTCGTGGTGGCGCACGCGGGCTTGAAGGAAAGCATGCAGGGGCGCGGTTCCGGCAAGGTGCGTGAGTTTTGCCTCTATGGCGATACCACTGGTGAGCGCGATGAATACGGGCTGCCTGAGCGGCTTGATTGGGCGCGCGACTATCGTGGCAAGGCACTCGTCGTTTACGGGCACACGCCGTTCGCCGATCCGCGTTGGCTGAATCACACGGTGAACATTGATACCGGATGCTGTTTCGGCGGTGCGCTCACGGCGTTGCGTTATCCGGAACAGGAGACGGTTTCCGTTCCGGCCTTGAAGACCTACGCTGAGCCTGCGCGACCGCTGCGTGTCGAAGCTACGGATGCCCAACTCGACAATGATCGTGTGCTCGACCTCGATGACCTGCGAGGCAAGCGTCAGATCCACACCGCGCTCCGTCCAAACGTGACGGTGCGCGAGGAGAACGTGCTCGCCGCCCTCGAGGTGATGAGCCGCTTCGCGGTCGATCCGCGCTGGCTGATTTACCTGCCGCCGACGATGTCGCCGTGCGGCACCAGCGAGCGCGAGGGTTGGCTGGAGCGTCCGGAGGAAGCCTTCGACTACTATCGCCAGCAGGGTGTTCCCACCGTGGTCTGTGAGGAGAAGCACATGGGCTCGCGGGCTGTGGTGGTGGTCTGCCGTGATCCCTCGGTTGCCATTTCACGGTTCGGTTTGAGGCAGGAGAAACGAGGAGTGATCTACACCCGGACCGGGCGGC
The DNA here is from genome assembly GCF_038066715.1 of Luteolibacter sp. Y139. NCBI lineage: Bacteria > Pseudomonadati > Verrucomicrobiota > Verrucomicrobiia > Verrucomicrobiales > Verrucomicrobiaceae > Neoluteolibacter > Neoluteolibacter soli. Next base: position 45,020 of record NZ_JBBUKT010000011.1, read on the forward strand.
GGTTTTTTGATGATGCGACGCGAGAGCAGGCACTGCTCGATCGACTGGCTGTGGCTTTGGAAGCCGCAGGAATCTGGGATGAGTTGGCAACGGACTGGCTGTGCCTCGACTGCGAGCTGATGCCGTGGTCAGTGAAATCGCGCGAGCTTCTCCAGTCGCAGTATTCCGCGGTCGCAGCGGCTGGTGAGGCTCATGCCGCGGCGCTGTCAGGTGCGCTCGGAATGGCTGTTGCCGGGGATCACCTTGAGGCGGAGGCAAGGTCGATGCTTCTTCCCATGCTGGGGCGGAGCCAGTCACGGGCCAGCATGCTGGACCGCTATCGCCGTGCCTACCAGCAATACTGCTGGGACGTCGTTCGCTTGGAAGATCTCAAGCTGGCACCCTTCCATTTCCTGGCCGGAGAGAGCGGTGCGTATCATGCGCGTGACCACCGGTGGCACATGGCGCTGGCAGAGCGACTTCAGGCCGTGGATCCCGAGCTCTTTCCCGCCACGCGCTGGCGCGAGGTTGACCTTGAAGATGAAAGCGCCGTGGCGGATGCCATTTCATGGTGGGAGGCCCTCACGTATGATGGTGGCGAGGGGATGGTGGTGAAGCCGCGTGACTTCATCGCGAAAGGCCAGCGCGGCATCGTGCAACCGGCAGTAAAGTGCCGCGGCCGCGAGTATCTGCGAATCATCTACGGCCCCGAGTACGACGCTCCGGAACACTTGAGCCGGCTCCGGCAGCGCGGCCTCGGCCACAAGCGATCCATGGCAGAACGAGAGTTCGTCCTGGGACTCGAGGGCCTTGATCGATTTGTCGCTCGCCGGCCCTTGCGCGAAGTCCACGAGTGCGTCCTGGCCGTATTGGCACTGGAGAGCGAACCCGTGGACCCGCGGCTTTGATTCTCACTCCAGGCAATCGACCAGTGCTGCGAGCACGAGGTCGACGTTCGCCTGGGTGGCGGAGTGTCCCATGAGGCCGATCCGCCAGGCCTTTCCGGCGAAAGGGCCGAGGCCGGCGCCGATCTCAATCGAGTAGTCGTCCAGCAGCTTGGCACGCACCGCGGCGTCATCGGCGCCTTCGGGGATGTGGATGCAGTTGAGCGTGTGGAGCGAGTGTTCCGGGACGTATTGGATGCCCATGGATTCCAGCCCGGCGCGCAGGCGGCGGTGAAGGCGGGCGTGCCGGGCGTGCCGGGCTTCGAGGCCTTCCTCCAGCACGATGGTGAGTGCTTCGTGCAAGGCGTAGATCATGTTCACCGGTGCGGTGTGGTGGTACGCGCGCTTGCCACTACCTTTATAGTAGTCCTTCAGCATCGAGATGTCGAAGTACCAGCTTTGCACCTTGGTCTTGCGTGATTCGGTGATTTCGACGGCACGCGGGGAGAAAGACACCGGCGAGAGTCCGGGCGGACACGAGAGACACTTCTGGGTGCCGGAGTAGATGGCATCGATACCCCACTCGTCGACCTTCAGCGGATGGCCGCCGAGCGAAGTGACGGCATCGACGATGAGCAGCATGCCCGCGTCGTGGAGAAGATTGCCCAATCCTTCGAGCGGTTGATGCGCGCCGGTGGAAGTTTCCGCGTGGACGATGCCCAGGGCTTTCGCCTTCGGATACCGTTGGATCGCCTCGCCCAGCATTTCGAGCGGGAAGATCTCCCCCCACGGGACATCGAGCCGGTGTACGGTCACGCCGGCCCGCTCCATCACATCGACCATGCGGCCGCCGAAGACGCCATTGACGCAGACGATCGCTTCGTCGCCAGGTTCCATCAGGTTCGTGACTACGCATTCCATGCCAGCCATGCCGGTGGCGGAGACGGGGAAAGTGAGGGCATTCTCGGTTTCGTAGACCTTGCGCAGCTTGATGCACACCGAGTCCATGATCTCGATGTAGCGGGGATCGAGGTGACCTAGGGTGGGGGACGACATGGCGCGGAGGATGCGGGCTGGCACGGTGCTCGGGCCGGGGCCCATCAGGATGCGTTCGGGGATATTCATCGGAGATAGGGGTTGGAGGGGAGTTGGCTGGCAAAGGCCTTCGCGGTCAGTTCGGCGAAGAGCATCGAGTAGGTGGGCAGAAGCCGATGGCGGATCAGCTCGACGCGGCGCTGATGCGGGATGAAGGAGCTCTTCATCGCATTCATCGTCATCTTCTCGAGTTCTACCAAGCTCAGGCCAAAGGTCGAAGTCGCGATCGCGAGCTCTTTCGACATCTCGGTGTCGCTCATCAGCCGGTCGTCGGTATTGAGAAAGACGCGGAAGCCGGCGCGGTGGAACAGGGCGAAAGGATGCTCCTCGAAGGAAGCGCAGGCACCGGTGTGGACATTGCTCGAAAGGCACATTTCCAAGGGCACGCGCCGATCGAGGATGTACTGGGCGAGCCGACCGAGCTTCAGCGATCCATCCGGCTGCACCTCGATATCGTAACGCAGCCGTGTGCCATGGCCGAGGCGGTGGGCTCCGCACCATTGCAATGCCTGCCAGATCGACTCCGGGCCGAAGGCTTCACCGGCGTGGATGGTGATGTAGAAATTCGCGCGCTCGATCGCCTGGAAGGCTTCGATGTGCTTCTTCGGCGGATGGCCGTATTCGCCACCGGCGAGGTCGAAGCCGACCACACCGTGATCGCGCCAGCGGATTGCGAGCTCCGCGGCTTCGAGTGAATCGGTGCGGTCACGCATCGCGCAAATGATCAACCCCCACTCGACGCCAAAGCGTTTCCGTCCTTCTTCAAGGCCGGCGATCACGGCTTCCACGACTTCGTCCTGAGTCAGGCCTTTCCCGGTGTGGAAGACCGGCGCGAACCGGACCTCGGCGTAGACCACGCCATCCTTCGCCATGTCTTCGATGAACTCGCAGGCCACGCGGGAGAGTGCATCGCGCGTCTGCATTACCGCGATGGTGTGGGCGAAGCCTTCGAGATACTCGGGCAAGTTGCCCTTCTGCGCGCCGCGGTGGAACCACTTGGCCAAGTCGTCCGGATCGGACGTTGGCAGGCCGCCGTAGCCCTGGTCCCTCGCCAGTTCGATGATGCTGGCGGGGCGGAGGCCGCCATCGAGGTGCTCGTGGAGCAGGATCTTCGGGAGGCGGCGGAAATCGAGGGCAGCCACGAGATCCTTCCCGGTGGGCAGGGGTGCCACGGGATGGAATTCAGGGTAGCGCTCGTCAGTCATTCAGGCTGGATCTAGCAGATTACGGCCCTCCGTGCGCGGAAAATTTCGGTCGTGAAAGTTCCCGCTTGGCAAGCGGCCCGCGGTCCCGGTTGCTGCCGCCGTGGATTCGCTCACCCAGGCGGCGCTCGGCGCGGTGATTGGCGAGCTGGTGCTTGGTCGCCAGCTCGGGCGGCGCGCGCTGGCATGGGGTGCGCTGTTCGGCACCTTGCCGGACCTCGATGTCGTGTTCGAGTGGTTTTTGCCGACGGCATGGGGTCTGGTGATGCACCGCAGCTTGACCCACTCGATCTTTCTCATCGGCCTGCTGACGTGGCTGCTCGCCAAGCCGCTGGCGAAGCGTTGGAAAAAGGACAAGGTTACTCCGCAGCGCGCCGCATGGTTTGTCTTTTTGGCGTGGGGCACGCATGTGCTGATCGACGTGTTCACCGTTTATGGCACCGGCGTGCTGGATCCGCTTCCTCTGCCGCGGACTTCGACGGACAACATGTCCATTATTGATCCGCTGTTCACGATCCCGCTGATGGTGGCCGTCGTCATCGGGATGTTCGTGAAGCCGAAGGAGTGGAAGAAAGGGAAGGGAATTCGTTCGGCGGCGTGGTGCCTGGGAATCAGTTCCTTCTACGTGATCCTTAGTATTTGCGCGAAGTTCTCGGTGGGTCGCGCGGTGGAAGCCGACATGGCGAAGCGCAACGTGACGTGGCAGCGGAAGATGGAAGCGCCGACCATCGGCAACATCCTCCTCTGGCGCACCCTGGTCGATCGACCCGGTGAGATCTGGATCGGCTATCGCTCGGTTTTCGATCCCAGCGGCCAGCCGATCCGCTGGACCGTGGTGCCGAAGCACGAGGAGATTGCCGCGAAGCATGCGGACGCCCGCGAGGTGAAGATCGTGAAATGGTTTTCCAAGGGCTGGTGGGTCGCCCGCGAGTCGGCCGATGGCGTCTGGCTGGCCGACCTGCGCTTCGCCGAGTTGCGGAGCTGGGATGAGCGTGGTGTGGCGCTTCGCTTTCCCTTCACGTGGACGTATCAGCCGGACAGCACGAAGGATCGCCTGCGTTCCCAGGAGCGCGAGGCCCGGAATCCCGGCGAGATGCTGCGCCGCATGGGGCGGCGGGTCACCGGGGAAGAGGCGGCTTGGGAGGGGAATGCGCGACTCATCGGCCAGTTCCTCGCCTTGCAGGAGTACTTGGAGAGTCGGTAAGGCATGTGACAAATTCGACTTGGACGAGCAATTCCAAGAAGCGAATGAATCCCGCGGACCCAGTCCGCGATTGAATCGCTCCGGCGATTGGTGGAATCTCGCGGCATGCAGGATCACGTCTTCACCGCGGTTTCCCGCCGCCACTTTCTGGCCACCGGTGGCGCATTGCTTGGCTCCAGTTTGTTTGCCGATGGCGCCGAGCCACGCCACAGCAAGACGGTTTCGATCTTTCACACCACCGACCTTCACGGGCACATCCTGCCGACGGTGAATTACGAAGACTACGGTGACCTCGGCGGCTTCGCCCGCTGCGTGACCCAGATCCGCCGCTGGCGGAAGGAGCTTCCCGACTCGCTGCTCGTCGATATCGGCGACGTTTATCAGGGCACGCAGGTCAGCTTGCAGAATGACGGCAAGCTCATGATCGAGCTATTCAACAAGCTCGGCTACGATGCCTGGGTTCTGGGTAATCACGACTTCGACTGGGGGCGCAGCGTCGCGGAAGGTGCACTGGAACTTTCGAAATCACCGGTGCTCACCGCGAATCTCACCGTCGATGGCAAGGTGCCCGCGGAAGCCGGCGGCGTGTGGACGAAGGTTCGCCCGTGGATGGTCAAAGAGGTCGGCGGTTTCCGCATCGGGCTGATCGGCCTGATTACTCCCGGCCTGCAGAGTTGGCTTACGCCGGCGACACTCAGTGGCGTGACGCCGCTGGATCCGGTGGCGTCCTTGAAGCAATGCCTCAAGGAGATCAAGGCGGAGAAGCCGGATGCCATCGTGGTGCTCGGTCACATGGGTTGGCGCTTTCAGGATGACTTCGCCAATCCGGTGCGCGAGATCCTTGCCGAGATTGAAGACGTGGATGTCTATCTGGCCGGACACAGCCACCAGGATCAGCCCTCGTGGATGACCGGGCACGTGTTGTGCAGCCAGGCAAACTACTATGGGATCCACTGCGGGCGGATCGATCTCACGTTCGACGTGGCGACCCGGAGATTGCTGGAGCGGCGTGCCTTCACCGTGCTGATGGATTCACGCTTCGAGCCGGATCCCGAGGTGGTGGAGCTTTCCAAGGCCGAGCTCGCGAAGGCCGAGCAAGAACTGAAGCGGAAGGTGTGTACCGTGAAGACGCCCATCACAGGTGGCGCGCGCGGCAGCGGGACATCGGAGCTATTTTGCAAGGCTTTCGCCGACGCGCTGAAGAAAGCGGGCACTTCGGTCGATGGGGTCTTCCATGGTGTCTTCGGCAAGGAAGGCATTCCTGCCGGCGATCTGACGGTGGAAGATTGCTGGAAGCTGCTGCCTTATGAGAACGGCCTCCTTGTCGCGGATCTAACGGCCGAGGAACTTGGAGTGATCGTGGCGGAGGACAAGAAGGACCGGACGCTGTGGCCTTTCGAGACGAAGCGCGATGGCGACGGCATTCTTTTCCAAGGCAAGCCTCTCGAGGACGGCAAGCGCTACCGGATCGCCTTCAATACCTACGACGGCCAGTCCGGCGGGCAGCGGCTGCCAAAGCTGCACGAGATCCTCAATCGGCCGGATAGCAAGCGGACAGAGACGAAAGTGGCGGCTCGTCCGGCCTTGATCGACTACCTGTCCGAGCAGAAAGTCATCGAGTGAGTCACGTGGTCCATATCGCCTCCACGCGGAACCGGTGATCGGGCGAGAGGCTTGCGCGACATTCGCCGCCGAGCAGGACCACGCAGGCTTTCACGATCGAGAGGCCGAGGCCCGAGTGCCCGTAACCGCTGCGAGAATCATCCTTTCGCCAGAAGCGCTCGAAGAGGTGCTCCAGATCCCCTTCGCTGAGTTCGGGCGCTGGATTGGAAACGGCAAGGCGTCCCGGTGAGGCTTCGATCACGACCTCGGATCCTTCCGGTGCATGTGCCACGGCATTGCCTAACAGATTCTGGAGGATGGTGCCCCAGAGCACCGGGTCGCTGGTGAAGGTGCCTTCGGAAATTCGAGAATCGAGATGAAGGCGGCGTTGCCCGGCCTTTGGCTCGACCCGGGAAATGGCGGTCGCGACGGTGGCGGCCAGATTGATGGGTTCACGTTGCACCGGCTGGCGTCCGGCATCGGCACGGGCGAGCAACGAGAGCTTCTCAAGCAGGGCATCGAGTTCATTGGCGACGACGACCATCTCTGCGTAGCGCTCAGGTGTGGCTTCTTCCGGCCAAGTGGCGCCCAGTTCCGCCATGCTCTTCAGCTCGGCCAGCGGGGTGCGAAGCTCGTGGGCAGCGTGGCTGCTGAAGCGACGCTCGCGGTCGAAGGAGGCTTCGAGTCGGCCGAGCCATTCATTCAAGCGCTCGGCCACGGGCACGAGCTCGGCCGGGAGCTTCCGGGCATCCAGGCGTTGGTCCAGTTTCTCCGGGTGGATTTCGCCGATGTCCGCTGCGAGCTTGTTCAGCGGCGCCAGTCCCCGGCTGAGGCCGAGCCGGATGATGGGCACCATCAGCAGAAGTGCGGCGGCACCCGCGACACCGAGCACGGTGGTCAGCAAAGCGAGCTGCAAATACATGCTCTCCGTAGGGCTGGCGACAATCACGTAGAGATCCTGAAACCGCTTCTTCTTGTCGTCCTTCGGGTAGAATCGCTGGACGTAAAAACGCGCGAGTCTTCCGGTGCCGAGTTTGCCATTCTTGATTTGGGGCTCGTTGTCGTCCGGGGCTTTGTTGGAGTAGCCGATGCCGGGAGAGTCGAACTCGTCCGCCCTCAGCGAAGGCGAACTCATGAGGAGCTTCCCGTCCATCCGCCGGATCTCGAAGTAGTCGGTTCCATCTTTTCCGAAGCCGGCGAAGTCCAGCACGGTGAAGTCGATCTCCACCTCGCGGCCATCGACCTCCGATGCGGAGACAAGAGCGCGTGCTTTCGCGGTCAAGGTCTCGTCAAACTGTGAGCGTAGTAGTTCCTTCATGGCGACGAACACCCCGATACCCGTTGCGATAAAGAGTGCGCCAATCGCAAGGCATAGCAGCAGGGTCAGTCGCCAGCGGATCGAGATCATGGCTCGAGCACGTAGCCTAGGCCGCGGCGGGTGTGGATGAGTGACGGTGTGCCCGGCGGGCAGACCTTCCGGCGCAGCGAGCAGATGGCGGAGTCGACGGCGTTGCTCAGCGGACCGTCGAGTTCGGCATAGAGGTGGGACTCGATCTGCTCGCGGTTCAGCACCTGACCGGGACGGCGGGCGAGGATTTCAAGCAGGGAGAACTCACGGGCCGTGAGGCTTATCGCCTTGCCATCGCGAGTGACGGACTTCGCGGCGGTGTCGATTTCCAGCGGGCCGATCTTCAACTTTGGATCCGGCTGGGCGTAGCGGCGTCTGGCCAGAGCCTCGAGGCGGGCGACCAATTCGGCGAGGGCGAAGGGCTTGGTAAGATAGTCGTCCGCGCCATCGCTCAAGCCGCGAACTTTCTCTTCCACGCCATCGAGCGCGGTGAGTAAGAGGACTGGCGTATCGATGCCATCGCGCCGCCAGCCGCGCAGGACTTCCAGTCCATCTTTTCCGGGCATCATGCGGTCCATCACCACGGCGTCGTATTTCACGGTGCGCCCCATTTGATCGCCTTCGTTGCCGTCCTCCGCGAGATCGACGGCGTGGCCGAGTCGCGTGAGCGCCTTGCCGAGCGTATCGCGCAGGCGGGCGGCGTCTTCGACGACAAGGAGTCTCATGGTGGGGCTAGCATGAAGCCGGAAGCGGGCTTCGTCCACAGGACACTGGGAGCGCGGAATTCATTTTATCCTCCCGATCGTCCGGGGTACCCGGTTGAGCTGCCACACCATGTTAGAACATTCAGCGGTGAATGCGGACGGCCACCGGCTCGCCGCCGGGAAGGCCATCGAAGATGACGAGCAGATCGATGTGATCGGCGACATCTTCCAGGACGAGCAAGGCTTCGCCCTTGCCGCCATTTTGCGGGAGGCGTCCGAGGTTCGTGGCCGTCGTGTCGCTGCCGTTCCAGTAGAGGAGTTCGAAGCGGGTGTCCGGCCCGGGTGCTGCGCTGATCGGGATCTTTTTAGAGGCCTCGGAGCTGGCATTGCCGGTCAGCAAGATGAAGCCGTCGCGCACCGCGGCGATCTCGCGGAAGCCGCGGCCTTTCCCGATGGAGACCTCGTGAATGGTCATCGCCGAGGGCTTGCCGCCGCCGAAGAGCTGGCCGGGGGAGAGCTCCAGCACCAGGCCCTTGCCATCTTGATTCGGCGCACGCAGGCCGATCCAGAGCTTGCCGCCGGACCAGGTAAGGCCCTCGATGTTGAAGCCGTTTTGTTGGAGCGGCTGTTTGAGGGATGCCTTCACTTCGGGTGTCTTTTCCAGCCACGGCAACAGGCTGGTGCGGCGGATGCCCTCCTTCTTCACCTGACCGGTGACAGGGTCGACGGGCACCTGATAGATCGAGTGGCGGTCCGGTTGGAAGTCGCCCTTTTTCTTTCCGAGGCCGTGTGAGCCGACCACGTAGTAGGCGTGGTCATCGGAGGAATAGGCGACACCCTCGATGTCGATTTCCTGCTTCTTCCCCGTGGAGGCCAGCGGCAGGGCGATGGGGCGCTTCGAGTCGATTCGCTGGTTCGCGGCATCGATCACGCCGGGCTGGATATAGAACATTTCATCGCTGCCGACGAGGCATTGCGTTTTGGTCGCGGCGGCGATCCCGCTCAGATCGAGCGAGTTTTCAAAGCCGGCAAGCTGCCACTCCTGGGGAAGGATCTCGAGGCGCTGCGCCCCGGCATCATCCCGGGCCCAAGCGGCGGGCAGTGCGGTGAGGACCACAGCGGCGAGCGCAAGGGGAAGATAGGATCTGGCGGATCGATTCGCTTTCACGCTGGAGCCCTAGCCCCCGAACATGACGTGAAGATGACGGCGAAGGAGAAATCTCCCCGGCGCTTTGGGTGCCTTGCCCTTCCGACTTCCACCTGATTTTCCCATCGCCGGGAAGTGGTGGGCTGGTCCATGCTCCCGCCCATCATGACCAAGCTCGGAAAGATCGTCTTCACTCTCGTGGTCCTGCTCCTCGCCGGATTCGCTGTGATGCGGATCCTGGGGAAGAAGGATGAAACGCCTAACCACGCGGGTCCCCACGCGGACACCAAGGAAATGGTCGCACCGGACGGAGATAGTAGCATCGCCGCCGCCTTCGACTTCATCGCGCCGGGGAAGGCTCCGCAATTGCCATCGCCGCGTCCCTACACGCCGGCGGATAACACGATCGCGATCAACCTCTCCGAGTACGCGGGCTACGCGGGCCTGATCGAGGCCAATGGCGGGCTGGAGCCGAATGACAGCTCGTGGTTCGCCAAGAATGGCAGCTTCAAGCTGAAGATCACCCTCAGCGAGGAGGACTCGTGGGCGGACCTGCAGGACGGCAAGTTCGCCGCGACGGCCACCACCGTGGACGTGCTCTCGAACTACGGCCGCCAGTGGCAGTGCGTGGTGCCCGCGCAGGTCTCCTGGTCGCGCGGTGCCGACGGCATCATCGTCAAGAAGGACATCAAGAAGGTGAACGACCTCAAGGGGAAGACCATCGCCACCGCGCCTTTCAGCGAGTCGGAGTTTTTCATCCGCTACCTTGCCCAGGAGGCGGGCCTGGCAGTCACCCGCCTTGATGGCCCAGAGCAGACGCGCAATCCAGAGGCCGTGAATCTCGTCTTCCTTGAGGATGCCTTCAAGGCCGGTGATGCGTTCCTTTCCGATCTGAAGGCTGGCGGTCATCAGCTCGATGGCTGCGTGACCTGGGCCCCGAAGACCACCGAAGTGGTCGAGGCTTCGGAAGGCGGCGCGCGCCAGCTGATCGACAACCGCAACCTGCTCGTCATCGCGGACATCCTCGTCTTCAACAAGGGCTTCGCGCAGGCCAGGCCGGAGGTGGTCCAGAAGATCGTGGAAGGGATGCTGCTGCACAATGACCGCATCCGCGCCAATCCCGAGCCGCATCTGAAGAGCATCGCGGATGCCTTCAAGCAGTTCAAGTGGACGCCGGAAGATGCCCGCACGGAGCTTGCGAAGGTCCACCTTTCCAATCTGCCGGAGAACCTCGCCTTCTTCCGCGGGGCGATCGATGAGGCGGGGTCGTTTGCTTCCGTTTTCCAGACGGCGAACCTTGCATATGGTGCGGAGCTTCAGCCGTCGCCCGTGGCCGCGTCGTTCTTCGCGGACGTCAAGCCGCTCGAGGCCATCGCTGCAGGTGGCACGCTGTCGGCGCAGGTTGCCTCGATCCAGCCGATCAAGACCAGCGATCAGGCGCCGATCGAGCAGGACCCGCTGCTGACCCGCGACATCCGCTTCTATTTCCTGCCGAATAGCGCCCAGCTCGACATGGGCAACAAGGAGAACAGCGACTTCCTCTCCAATGTGAATCACCTGCTCGGCGTCTCGCCCGGCTCGATGATCCTGATGCGCGGCCACGTGGACGATGCGCAGAAGGAAAACTTCCGCCAACAGGGCGGTGAAGCACTGGTCCGCAAGATGGCGCTCAAGGCAATGGAACTCTCCACCCAACGCGCCGAGGAAGTGAAGAAGCGCCTGCTGGAGAAGTATCCCACGATTAAGGCCGACCGCCTCGAAGTCATCGGCCGCGGCTGGGAGGAACCGGCTGGCAAGAACTCGGATCTGAATCGCCGGGTGGAGGTGCAGTGGTTTACCGTTGAATGAGTTTGTTAGTTTTCAGGTTTCAGTTTTCAGAGAAAGACGGGAAAATGCGGTCGAGGTAGCGCTGGCGGGTATTTTCTCTCCTCCTGAAAACTGAAAACCAGCAAACTGAAAACTTCCCGATGACCGGCGTCGAAAAGCTCAAAGCCTTTGCCAAAAGCCCGCACCATTTGTGGCTCGGGTTGCTGACGCTTGGCGTGGGCGTGGCCACGGTCAGCACGATCGGCTTGGTCGCGGGGGTGGCGGCCTACGCGCTGGGCTGGATCTACCTGCCGGACTCGCGGCTTTTCAATAATTGGCTGGCCACCCGCAAGCAGGGGGACGAGGGCGCAAAGCTGCGGCAGTTCCTCTTCCAGCGGCGCCAGATCTACGATGCCCTTCGTAGTTCGACCCGCGAGCGCTACGACCGCCTCGCCGCGGAGATCGAGAACCTCCAGCAGGAATTTCACCGTGACCCGCGGCTGAATGCCGAGCTGGTCCGCCAACGTGTCGAACGACTCTCGAATCTCGCCTGGACCTACCTGCGCTTGCTCCATACCGGCGAGATGCTGGATCAATTTATCGAATCCGAGGATCCGGCCGAGCTGGAGGGCAAGATCGCCGCGATGGAGAAGGAGCTGTCTGGCATCGACGCCGTTGGCAAGGCCAGCCTTGCGGAGTCGCTTCAATCCCGCCTTTCCTCGCTCAAGTCTCGCCTCGAAAAGCGCCGCGGGGCGGAGGAGAGCCGCGAGCTTACGGCCTCCGAGCAGGAACGCATTGCCGAGCTGGTGAAGCTGTTCCGGGCCGACCACTTGGCCAGCCGCGATGCGGGTGCGCTTTCGCATGAGATTGATGGCGCGGCGGTCCAGCTCGACCGGACCCGCGAATGGCTCAGCGGCCTGGAGTTCGATACCTCGCCGGACATTCCCGAGGACCTCGCCGCTGCGGCGCCATTGAAGGTGGGTCAGTAAGGAACGACGACATTCTTGTCGTTGCCGTTCGGTGGTGCGGCAGCTCTCCGGGCTACTTACGAACTATGGCCCAAACTGGAATCGCCACCGCTCGGCGTTTCGACTAGTCTGCAAGCCATGGAGGATCGTGTTTACCTCGGAATCTGCCGTCATGTTCTTTGCGTCCACAAGCGCACGGGCCGGGAAATCTGGCGTGCGGAATTGAAGCGCACCCAGCTCGTCACGGTGATGGTTGCGGACGATATCATCTTGGCCCACGCTGGCGGCTCGCTCTTCGGCCTTCGTATGGAAGACGGTGCCATCCTCTGGCGGAACGATCTTCCGGGCCTTGGCTATGGCTATTGCACCTTGGCCACGGACGGATCGGCATCGTCTGGTGCTGCCGCCGCATCCCAGCAGGCCCAACAAGCCCAGGTCGCGGCCATGGCAGCGGCAACTGCTGCGAGCACGGCTGCAGCCTCATCCTGATTCCATTCACCGCCGTGGCCGGATTGGCTGCCGGGTCTCCGGTAATGGCGCTGGAAATCCTGCCCAAGGGGTCATGGAGAATCTCGGCCGACTTTTCTCGTGAGGAGGTCATTGGTTCCGTCCGAGGAGGGATGTGACTTCGTCCTGACAAACCCGTGCTTCTCGTAGAACCGCAGCGCCCGTGGATTGTCAGGGGTGACTTCTGCTCGAATCGTTCCGAAACCATTTGAGGCCGCCCATTGGAAGAGCGCATCCATGAGATCAGCCGCCACTTGGCTACCGCGGCTTTCGGGGGAAACCCACACTTGGATCAGTTCTCCCTCCTGCGGCTGATCAAGGTTTCGATAGATGGCCCCCAGACCGATCGGCCGGTCGGCGAGAACCACAAACGTCGCCCGATCGCTTCCGGATGCCGACGCGTCAGCTTGAGCTTGCCAACTGCCCTCATCTCTCTGCAAGGCGGATTCGTAGCTCGTGGCAAACGCCTCCGGGGACTCGCGCAGTGATTCCAGCCGGACTGCTCGATAGAGATCGGCTTCGCCGGGATTCAACCGCCGGACGATGTAGTTGGGCGAGTGGCTGCCGGATGCCTGCCGGTGGCCAAGATCCAGCTCGTAGAATCGCTCAGCGAAGGAATCGTCGTTGTATCGTTCGATGGGGATAAAGCCATTGGCCTCGAAAAGACGGATCGCCGCCGTGGACTTTGTGGTCGTGTCCAAGCGAATCCTCGCGAACCCCTGCTCGCGGGCATGTCCGATGGCGGTCTCTAACAATCTCCTCCCGAGTCCTCGGCCATGCCATGCAGCCAGCAGGTAGAAGCGCTTCAGCTCCGCGCACTCCTCATCCAGTCGCCGCAACGCGATCGTTCCAGTCACCAGCCCATCCTCGCCGTCCCTGAGCATCCAGAACTCACCGCCGGAGTGTTGATACGCCGCGGGGATGTCCGCTAGATCCCGCTCTTTTGAAATCAGGTCAAAGTCCCGGTCCAGCTCGCCGAAGACCTTCGTGAAGAAGGCGACCACCTCATCACTTGCCGGGGGTTGGTAGGGTCTGAGGAGTGTGTGCATGGACGGAGTCAGTTCTTCCGAAAGATGTCTGTCCGATGTCGGGCGAGAAAAGATGCTTCCGGAAGCGCGGCATCGTCTGGGATCTGGAGTGGCTTGCCCGCATAGGCTCCGAAGTTTTCCGCGGCCGAGCGTTGATCGAGTTCCGCTTTGAGTCGCGGGGACAGCAAGAGACGCAAACTGTCATCGAAAGCGATCAGGCCTCGATCGAATGCGGCATCATGCAAGCGGGAGAGGGAGAGGCCGTTTTGGACGTTCAAGCGCTCCTCGGGATGAGAAGACCATGGCAGGATATGGGAGGCGGTCAGCAACTCTCGGAGTGCCAGCCCGGTCACACCGCACCGCCCTCCGAAATTGTTCAGAACAGCGTCCCGGAAATACTCTTGTCCGCGGCGCTGCTTCACGGTCGCTAAGATCTCCGTCGATTCGAGATTCGGGTGCTTGCGTGTGCGAATTCCCACCTTGGGCAGGACTTCGAGGTCGGCTGTGGCTCCTGCTTTGAAGAGCTTCCGCAATGCTTCTTCGCTGGCAGGCGCCGTTTCGTTCAGATCGGCATGGAATTCGGTCCACACTGAGCGATCGAGAGCACTGGCACCGGGAAGGCCGCGAATTCCGCGCAGTTGAAGGGCGGGATCGAGCGATGCAAGATTGCAGAGCTTCATGGCCACGCTGTTCGCGCCGCGATCCAGCTTTTTGGCGAGATCGACGATCACCGGTTGGCGTGCGTGCAGTTGGCCAAACGTGAGCTTGTGATAGACGTTCAGCAGCACCAGCAACTCGTCACGGGTCCAATTTTTTCGCGCAGCCACATCAACACTTTGATTGTTTCGGAGACGCCGGGAAGAAAACTTCGAGGTGGGGCCAGGATTCCTGGTCTACGAGGATAGCGCTTGAAGGCTTCCCCAATCCTGGCCAGGTGATTTTGGCGATGAGTGCGTCTAAAGTTCCACTTCTGCTGGATAGCCTGATGGTTGGTCAGATTCTCGATGCCCTTCAAGTGCGACGAGAAGCTTGGGAGAAGACCTCGGCTTGGTTTCGAGGAGTGCTGGATGATCCCTACTTTGTCATCGAAGAGTGTAGCGACGCTGAGGAGGCGGATCAGATTGCCGCCTATTATGTTGAGATCGAAGCCGAATTGAGAAAGCAACTCGACCAGCACCGAGTGGAATCTGAGGGAGAGTGAGCACCTTTTGATGAAGCCGGTGACACGTGGCAAGAGGGCAAAAGCGGAGGATAGTGAAGACGATGGAGGTAACTAGCGATGGGAATTTGGCGAGCGGATTCTATCACCCGCTTTGCACAAGCACAGGCGAGGGGAGCGCTTCTTCGGTCGAACTCTATACCTCACCAATCCCATGAAACTCCGTTCTCTTCCCGTTCCCGTCCGTTTGTTCCTGAAGCGCCAATGGACGGAATGGCGGTCGACGGTGTTGTTTGTCGTGTTCGTCCTGACGCCGGTGAAGTCGAGTTTCGCGGACATGAACTGGGTGCCGACGGGGTCGATGAATCCGACGATCCTAGAAGGGGATCTGGTGTATGTGGACAAGCTGGCTTACGACTTGCGGGTGCCGCTGACTTACCAGCGGATTGCGCGGTGGAAGGAGCCAGCGAAGGGGGACATCGTGGTGTTGTTTTCGCCGAAGGATGACACGCGGTTGGTGAAGCGGGTGGTGGGCACGCCGGGGGATGTGGTGGAGTTGCGGAACCGCAGGCTATTCCTCAATGGCAAGCCGATGGACTATGATTCCTTACCGGCAGCGGAATCGGCGGGGCTGAATCCGGCGCTGGCTTCGCGGTCCGTGATGGCGGAGGAGGATCTGGCCGGGGCGGAGCATGCGGTGATGGCGATTCCCGGGTTTCAGGGAGCGCCGACCAGCTTCGGCCCGGTGACGGTGCCTGCGGGGCACTATTTCCTGATGGGAGATAACCGCGACAACAGCGCGGACTCGCGCGACTTCGGGATGGTCGAGCGCAAGCGGATCGTGGGCAAGGCGACGACGGTGCTCGCGTCATTCGATATCCTCGACAAGTATCAGCCGCGCGGGTCGAGGTTTGGGAAGCACTTGCGATAGGTGGCGATACTTGGGCCTCTTTGAAGAGGCGGGAGGTGGCTTCAACGTAAGGGGTGTCGACGTTGCGTCGACGCCGTGTGGACAGAATGTCCACACTCCTTATGGGGCTGCGCCCTGTATGGAAGCTGGGAGCTCACCGGGGCTTATCGATTCAAGATCATGAACCCTGCATTGAGGTAGGTGGCATAGCAGACCCAGAGGAGATAGGGAACGAGAAGAGCCGCCGCGAGGCGGTCGAGACGGCGGAAGCGGGCGATGGTGACCATGATGGCGATGATGAGCAGCACGATGATCACGAGTGCGGCGGCGAGTTGATGGGCACCGAAGAAGACGGGCGTCCAAGCGAGATTGAGGGCGAGCTGGACGAAAAAGGCGGTGAGCGCGCGGCGCTTGGCGGAGTCGGAAGGTGCGCGATGCCAGATGAGGGCGAAGGCGATGCCCATCATCGCGTAGAGGACGGTCCAGACGGGGCCGAAGATGGCATTCGGTGGTGTGCCGGGCGGGCGTTCGAGGGCGGCATACCATGAGCCGATGGAGGAGGCGGTGATGAAGCCGCCGAGACCGCCGAGGATTTCGGCGGCGAGGATGCAGAGGACGATCTTGAGCCAGAGGGGCATCCTCAAAAGTCGCCGCGATGGTGACTCTGTCCAACAGAGAACGGCTTGAGATGCTCCGAGGTTTTTATCGGTGCGGCGCAGGTCTACCAGCGCGGATCGTCCGACAGCTCACGGATGGAGCGGTGGATGAGGTGGAGAATCAGGCACAGGACCACGAGCATGCCGATCAGGAGTGCGATCCCGATCACCACTCCGTCGCCGGGACTCTGGATCGTGTAGCCGATCAAGGTCGAGAGGGCGGCGATCGCCACATAGGCGATGCGGCGGCTGGACGCCCGCTGAGAAAGATCCTGTCTCTGGCGGGAATTGGCCAACTCCATCACGCCTCCCAGAAGGAACCACATCATGGCGCAGTCCATGGCCGAAGAAAGGAGGGAGAAGCCGATGGAATTTCCACGGACCGCATAGCCCGCCACGGATAGAATCGCCATGATCCATGCCAAGGTGGCCGCGGTCGAGAAGCGCGGCGAAGCATCCCTCAATCCGCGGCATCCCAAGGCGATGAGAATGTAGCCGAGGATATCCGGCAGGATATCGATCTGGTTGATGTTGAAGTCGAGGACGACCAGCAGTAAGCCCCAGAAGATTTGGATGAAGCGAAGAGCCATGGGTTCGAGGGAGGCGTAGACCGTATTCTAACGGTTCCATCATGAGCGACCATCGCGTGGAGCCGCTAGTGCAATTCTTCGGAGTTTTTGTAGATCTCCCTGAGCGAGCGGTAGCGACCGCAGGCTCTCTGTCCGATTGAGAGAGGCCACGGGTCAATGGATGCCGAGTCAGTGGCCCTGCTTTGATTTCTCGAAGGTCTCCGCGGCCGCCTTTAGGAAATTGTCGCGCGCTTCCCATTGGTCACCGCTGGAGCATTGCACCAGGAAGAGGGCGATCATGCCGGTGCCGGGGTGGACGGAGAGGTCGGTGCCGTAGGCACCATCGTGGCCGAACATGCCATTCCGCAGGTGATAGCCGAGGCTGTAGTTCACCTTGGTGGTGCCGGTTTGTTCCTTGCGGAGTTCGTCCATCGCGGCGGGGGAGAGGTAGCGTTTGCCATCGAGTTCGCCATTGTTTGCGAGCAGCATGCCCCAGCGCAGGATATCGTGGGCAGTGGAGAAGAGGCCACCGCCGGCTTCGGGGAAGCGGTGGACACGGTCGCTGAAGGGCTGGTGGAGGTAGCTGACGCTGCCCTTGGTGTAGCCGGTCTTGTCTGCGTTCGGGCCGTAGGTATTGGCGAGCCGGGCGATCTGTGCATCGCTGGGCCAGAAGGTGGTCTCGGTCATGCCGAGCGGATCGAAGATGCGCTGCTGGAGGAAGTTTTCGTAAGGCATGCCGCTGACGAGCTCGATGATGCGCGCGGCGATATTCATGCCCTGGTTGCCATAGGCATACTTTTCGCCGGGCTGCGATTGGAGCGGGCCGGTGACGGAGGCGGTGGCGCGGACGGCGAGCGGCACGCTATCGGCGCCGGTGATCTGTTGCAGTTCGGGGTGCGGGGCGAGGCCGCTGGTGTGACTGAGCAGGTGACGGATGGTGACCGGGCGGGCGACGGGCTTGAGCAGGGTGTGCTTCTTGTCGTTTTCCGCGATGACCTGCCAGCGGTCGAGATGGGGAAGGAACTTCGTCACCGGGTCGTCGAGGCTCACCTTACCCTCGTCCACGAGCATCATGATGGAGGCGCCGGTGAACATCTTGGTCATCGAGGCGATCCAGAAGACATTGTCCTCGCTCATCGGTTTTCCGGCTTCGACATCGGCGTGGCCGATGAGGTTTTCGGAGACGACGGTGCCATCTCGGTTTGCGACGATGCCGATGACGCCGGCGAGCTTGTGGCTGTCGAAGTAGGGCTGCATCGCCGCGGCGACTTCCGGGCTGGCGAGAGGGGCTTCAGGCGCGGCGATGGCGATGATGGGAAAGGCCGAGGCTAGCAGCAGAGAGGTCCAAACGCGGAAATGCCGGCGAGTTTTCATGGCGAGGATGAGTCGCTATTCAGAACGGCGGGAGGTGCGGCGAACCATCATGCATGACACGGTCACATGAGGAGGTGGCGGCCGATGGGAGCCGGGAGAGGATAAATCCGTTCGGCGGGAAGGTGGCGCTTGGCTTCATCCGCTTTCCCCCTGCGGAGCAGATCGTGGATTTTGGTCACGGCGGGTGTGAGGTCTTCGATCTTGAGAATCCATTCGTCGACCAACGTGCGAATCAGATGGCGACTGATCCCCACCTGGATGCTGAAGTATTCCAGCCCTGCGCCTCGCAGCGTGCGCTCGGGATCCCATTGCACGTGAACCACGGCATCCTCGAATTGACGATGCCAGTCATCCCGTGACCGGTGGGCCTTCGGTTCGTAGGAAGTAAGGACCGCCTTGCTGAGGGCTTCCTCCCAACCCTTGCGGGAAATCGTCACGGCCAGGGTTCTTTCCTGGCCGCTCTTGTTGCCCCAATTGCTCCGGTGCATGAGCCACAGGAACGACGGCTTGATCCACGTCATCCGGCCAAACGAAAACGGCTCGACGAAGCGTCCGGCCTTCAGTGCGGGATCGGCGATGGCCGAGGAATAGCCCTGATAGACGACGATGCTTTCGCCGTCGTAGTTGGCGCGGATTTCGTGTTTGGAAGGCATTGCGGGTCGATGGAGGAGGGCACTCGGCATCATCCCTCCGGCACGTAGCGGCGGGTGGCGAGCATGAGGAAGGCGGCGACGGTGGATGCCACCAGAACGCCTACCCACAGGATGGCGGGACTGAATTGCCACAGGGTGATGCCGAGCGACGGGCCGATCATGGTGGCGCTGCTCCAGCTGATGGAGCTGACGCCCTGATAGCGGCCGCGCATTTCATCCGGGGCCAGGCCGGCGATGTAGCTATTGCCCACGGGCAGGGCGATCATTTCACCGAGGGTGAAGATGATCATGCTCGAGACCAGCAGCGGGAGGCTGGCACCGAGGGCATTCATGCCCATGCCGAGGCCGATGATCGCATAGCCGGTGGCCATGATGCGGACCGGTGCGAAGCGCCGTGTGAAGCTGGTCAGGGGCAGCTCGAGGAAGACGATGAGGATGCCATTCAGCGCCATCAGTAGGCCGTAGGCGCGCTCGTCGAGGCCTGCGCCTTCGGTGGCTTGGAGGCCATAGCTGCTGCTCATTTGCCAGAAGACGATGCCGATCAGCAGGCTGGCGATGGTGGCCAGTTGGAAGGGGACATTGCCCTTCATGTGCTGGAGAGCGTGGCTCCAGCCGAGCTTGGCGGCGGCAGCGCTGGCGGGCCGTGGCTTCAAGCCGAAGAGCACGGTGAGACCGAGGATGATGGTGGTGGCGGCGTCCGCGATGAAGAGCGCCATGAACGATTGCTTGGCCATGAAGCCTGCGGTGGCCATGCCGGCGGCGAAGCCGAAATTGATCGCCAGCCGTTGGCAGGAGAAGGCACGCACCCGCAGCGCTGGTGGCACGAGGTCGGCGATCAAGGCACCTGCTGCCGGGCCATACATGGCGGTGAGAAGGCCGGTCATGAAGGTGGTGCCCACCAGCGCCGGGACCCCATGGGCTTGTGACAGCAGCAGCATGAATATGGCCGCGCCCGCACACGAGATCAGCATGGTCGGCTTCCGGCCGATGCGGTCGGCCAGATAGCCGCCGATGGCGCCGGCAACCAAGGCGCCCGCTCCATAGGCCGCCATCACGAGGCCGGTGGTGCCGGCATTGTGCCCCTGCTGACGGAGGTAGATGGCCAGGAACGGGATCACGAAGTGACCGAAGCGGTTCACGAGCGTGCCGCTGAAGAGGATCCAGTACTGGCCGGGCAAGGCGCGCAGGTCTTGCCACAGCGTGGTGTGGTGGGGCGTGGCTATCGGCGTCGGGTTCATGACATGGGGCGGAAAACAAAAAGCCCCGTCTGCCGGTGTGGCGGACGGGGCGAAAACGGTTCTGGAGTGTCTGTTTATTCCATCACGATTTCATCCCGCCACGCGCGCTCGTATTTGGTGGTGCGGAAATTCGCGCCGAGCGGACGGACGACGGTATGCCACATGCCCGCAGTCTGCCCGCCACGCACGAGGTGCGAGAGGGAGCGGGAAGCGGAGGACACCGGATTCATCGGAGGGTCGGGAGAGTGTTAGGCAGCGGGGCGTGAGTCAATCCGGATCTCCGTGGAGAGAGGCGGCTGGACGGGTGGAACGGGATATGTTTTTGGCGGAAATCGGGGTGCGGGAGGCTTGTGGCGCGGGGTTTTAAGAAATTTCCGAAATCCTGAACTTGTTCGGGGGTTGATTTTCAAGTAATTCCCGGCGCGTGAACACTCCGGTCCCACTCCGGTGGATGCGCTTCACCCCCATCGCTTTCGCCCTCCTCCTGTCCCTCTGTCCGCTGGCAGCCCAAGTGGTTGTCTCCTCTCCCGTGACGGTCACCCATCGCGTGCAGATCCAACCGATCCGCGTGAAGAAGACCAACGGGACGGCTGCGACCACCTTCGGGACGGGCACGACGGAGACCTACATCAAGGATCAGATCAATCGTGTGTGGGCGCAGGTCGGCGTGGAGATCACGTGGCTGCCGCTGGCGGACTACACGAACAACTTCGCCTACGACGGCTCACCGACGAGCTATGCCTCGACCGCCCGGCCCACGGCGCATTTGTCGCAGATCGTGGATGCCGCGGGAGTGCCACCGAAGAGCGGGAATGCGATCGTGGTGAACTTGTTCTTCGTGGAGATCGTGCCGGGTTTCGCGCAGACGAACGACAATACCTCGAACGGCCTCGCCTTCATCGACTCGAATGGGATCACGCTGCACGTGGGGACGAATCTCCTGACCTGGCAGGCCGGGCGGGATGTGGTCGCTGCTGTGGCCGCGCATGAGATCGGGCACAATCTGGGCCTGTCGCACGCGGCGAATAATACCGACAACCTGATGAGCCCGGGAGGCACCTCGCAGCGGCTGACCAGTGCGCAGAAGACGACGGTTTTCACGAACAACTCCGGCACGGATAGCTATGAGTTTCTGCAGCAGGTGGTGCAAAGCAGCCAGTATCAGCAGTGGGCTGCCACCAATGGCGTGATTGGCGGGCCGGAGGATGACCAGGATCATGACGGCATCACCAATGTGATCGAATTCATGCTGGGGCTGAATCCCACCACATCGAGCAAGATGCCGGTGCCAGTGCCAGGAGCCAATGGTCTCACGTGGACCCTGACGAAGAATGCCAACGCGCTGGCCGATGGGCTGGTCTATCAGGTGGAAAGCGGCAATGGCGAGGCGTGGCTGCCCGCTGGTGCGAATGGCAGCGGAACCACCGTGGTGCAGGACAATGCAAGCGCGCTGATAGTGCGGCTGAATTCGGGAGGCGGCCGGCGCTTCATGCGGATGAATGTGGGCGTGCCTGCGTCGCTCACCGCGGGTTCAGCAGCGGCTGCGTTTTATGCGCCCGGGGAGCCGGGCGAGCGGGTGGTGTCGGATTGCGGCGATGCGGGCTGCGAGATTCATGCGGCGGTCCCTCCGTAGCGGAAGCTCTGCGAGCTTCCGGCGGGGCGAGGCGTTCGAGAAGGTCGCCGCGTCGATTGTCGTGCGGGTCCGCCAGACGCCGGAACGGCGCAGCCGCTCCGCTACATATTCGGTCCGCGCTAGGCGAGGAATCCAAGCGGCCCGGTCGCGGCGGGCGTGAAGAAGTTGCCGACATTCGGCAGCACCAGAGGCAGGCTGGAGGGTGGCACGCCGAGCCACAGGGCGAGCTCGGCGAAGTATTCGTCGCAGCTCGTTGTTGGAATAAGCCGGCCACGGCCGGTATCGAGCGGGTTCAGGTCGTTGCCGCTTTCCGGATTGAGGGCGAGGCTGGGATACTGGCCGTAGATCTTTTTTCCTACGACGCTGCCGCCCATCACGAAGTGATTGCCGCCCCATGCGTGGTCAGAGCCGCGGGCATTGCTGGTGAGCGTGCGGCCGAAGTCGGAGGCGGTGAAGAGCACGACTTGGTCCTGGATGCCGAGCGCGACGAGGGCTTGCCAGAATTCACCGATGGCTTGGTCCACCTCGCCCAGCATGGCTTCCTGAAGCGACAGGGTTTCACTGTGGTGGTCCCAGCCGCCGCGCTGGACGAAGAAGGTCTGGCGTGCGGCCTGCAGTCCATTGCGGCCCATGATGGCCTTCGCCACCTGCTTGAGCTGGCGGCTGAGTGGATTGTCATTGGTGAAGGTGGCGGTGGCAGGGAGATCAGGCGCGGTGGCGGCGGCATACATCTCGTAGGCCTGCTGAGCCTCGCGGCGCTTCTTCTGGAAGGTCTCCTGCAGCAGGTGGCTGTATTGCTGGGCCAGCATGCTATCGACGGCGGTGCTGGCGGTATTGTCGAAAGGACGATCGGGATCGTAGCCGGCTTTGTAGCCGGTGAGCGGAGTGGCTCCGCCGCCGGATCCATCACCGTAGCCGGCATTGACGGCATACTCCGCGCCGGTGATTCCGCTCTGGAAGACATTGCTGCCGTCGATGGAGATGTTCATCGAGACCGCCTGGCCGGGATTGATGCCCTTGATGAGGTCCATCATGCGGCCGGCCCAGCCGACGCCGGTGCGGCTCTGCGGAACGCTGGTCTGCCATTGCTCGATCTGATCGGAGTGCGAGTAGAGGCCGAGCGGCAGGCGCTTGGATGCGGCGATGACTTCGGCGCGGCTGAAGACTGGCTCGATCAAGGTGCCGACATTCGCCACGAAGGCGGCATCGCCTGCTTCGAAACGTGCAGCGAGGTTCGGCATCGAGGGATGCACGCCGAAGGTGCGGACGCCTGTATTGGTCGGGTGAATCCGGTGAAGATCCTCGAGATCGAGCGCGAGATCGCCGCGGCTGTTCACGTACTCGGTGCGTGAGTCATCGTGAGTAGAGGAAGGGCCGCTGTAGGGGGACAGCATGTTGAAGCTGTCATTCCCGCCGCTGAGGAAAAGGCAGACGATGGCGCGATACTCGCTGGCTACGGGCGGGGCTGCACTGGCGATGGAACCGGCGAGCCGCAGATTGAGCAGCGTATTCAGCAGCGGGATCGAGCTGACGGCGGAGCAGCTGGCTTGGCCGAGGAAGCGACGGCGGGACGTGCGGTGGGCATTCATGGGATCGTTTCGGATCACGCCGGGGGGCACGCGCGATGGGCTTATCTCAGATTTGGGGAGGCCTGTCTACCTAGGGCTCCGGGTCATTTTGCGCAGAGACACTGAATCGCTCTTTCTCCGCTTTCTTTTGCGGTCTGTTGGGATTCCGGGCGGCCTTTCCCATCGACATTGGGGCGGCGGGCGAGTGTCTTTCATGCGATGTCTCTTCCGTCCTGGGCCACCGAGATCGTCGCGCGCTACGAAAGCGGGGCGGCGGGTCAATTCATCCTCCACGGCAATGTCGCCGACCGCATGCTCTTGCGCCTGCCGGAGGGTCCGAAATTGGGACGGCTGAATGACTACTTGTTAGACGTGTTGCTACCGCGTTTCCAAGTGGTGCTGAGCTATGATCCGGGCTTCGGCTTGCGCGTCGAGCGGGGGAAGGAAGTGTTTGCTGATTGGCCGGCGTTGAAGGAGATGCCGGAGTTGCCATCGCTGCCCTTGCTGGCGGTCCGGGCCATCGCTCGCTTTCTCCAGTATGCACGGAACCTGCGCGCGGTCGGGGCGAAGCCGGTGACCGTGGCGGTGGTGCTGCGGGATGCGCAGCTCTACGTGCCGGTGCTGCCGCAGACGATGAATCATGAGCTGAGCGCGATTGCTTCGCTGATCCGCACGTGGGGTGGTGACACCACGCTGGCGGCGCATGGCCAGGCGGTGTTCCTGGTGGCGGATCGTATCAACAGCCTGCATCCGCTGGTTGCCACAAATCCGCGGGCGGCGGAGATCGAGCTGCCATTGCCGGATACGAGTGAGCTGGCCGGAGCACTGCAGGCGCTGGCTCCCGAGTGCCCGAAGGCGCTGGCGACGGATGCGGATTTTACACGCATCGCTTCGCGACTGGCGGGCACGTCGATCGCAGCCTTGGAAGCTTTCCTGCGGCGTCGCAATCACGCGGGCCTGCCATTGGGCGATGCCGACCTCGGCGAGCTGCGGAAGGCGCTGGTCGAGCGCGACGCGGGTGAGTTGCTAGACTTCGTGGAACCTGACCGAACCCTTGACGATGTGATCGGTTTGGAAGGCGTGAAGACGCGGCTGCGCCAGGATCTCACGCTTTGGAAACAGGACGAAGTCGAGGCGCTGCCGATGGGCTATTTGTTCTGTGGGCCTGTCGGGACGGGCAAGACCTATTTGGCCGAATGCCTCGCTGGTGAAGCGGGTGTGCCGGTGGTCACTCTTCGGAACTTCCGCGATCGCTGGGTGGGATCCACCGAGGCGAACTTGGAGAAGATCTTCGCGCTTCTGCATGCGTTGGGCCGTTGCATCGTCTTCATTGATGAAGCCGACCAGGCACTGGGCCGTCGCACGGCGGGTAGCGGAGACTCCGGTGTCTCCAGCCGTGTTTACTCAATGCTCGCCGCGGAGATGTCCGACACTCGTAATCGCGGCAAGATCCTGTGGGTGCTGGCCTCGAGCCGGCCGGATTTGATCGAGGTCGACTTGAAGCGCCCGGGCCGTATCGACGTGAAGGTGCCGATCTTCCCGACCGCGACTGCGGAGGAGGGGATGATCCTGTTAGGCGCGTTGTGCAAGCGCCGCGGCATCCCGCTTGATGATGCGGCAAAGGCCGCGTTGCTTCCCTTGGTTCCCTCATGGCTCACGCCGGGCGCTGCGGAAGCGCTCGCGGTGAAGGCCTATCGTCTAACAAAAACGGGAACCCCCTCCGCTCAAGAGGCGCTGCGCACTTGTTTGCAGGGTTACTTGCCGCCCGTCGATCCACTGGTCATCAAGGCTCAGATGCGACTCGCTTCTGAAGAAGCGACCGATGCGGAATTCGTTCCTGCGGAGGTCCGCCGCTACCTCGACTCCTGATGACACCGGAACAGGAACGATTCGCGGAGCTTGCAACGAGGTCATTGGAAGGAACACCGGAGCTTCGGGATGAAGCTCGCTCCGAGGTTCTGGGCCGCCTTGCTCATACCGGAGCCGACCCCGCGGAGGCTTCGGCAAGGCTGGAGTCGAGTCAGCCGCGATCCTTCTGGATGCCGGTGTGCCTTTCAGCGTTGGCACTCGTCGTTCTGGGCCTATGCGCCAGCTGGCAGATGACGAAAGTCTTGCCTGAAGCCAGAACGCTTCAGGGGCTCACGAATTTCGGATCGTCTCTCAATCCCAAGGATCGATTGCGAGAGCGACTCGACCCGGAGACGCGCGATTTCGTCTATGCCTGCATTGGTTCGGACCATGAAGTGGCGAAGAACCTCCAGCGACAATGGGAACTTCATCCCGACGAGCTGGGAATCTACGAGGAGCTTGTACACCGCCGCATCGCCGCGAAAGAAGGCTTGCCCCCGGGTTTTCAGAAAACGTGGCGACGTCGTGATGGCGACAATGGCATGTGGCTCTTCCTCGAGGCGGTTGGCAAGAATGAGGAATGGAAGGCCAAAGGGCCGCCTGCCGGGGAAACGTTTTCCCGGGAGACGCTGGACTTGCTTCGTCAAAGCGCTTCAGCCCCGAGGTTCAAGTCCTACTTGCCTGAACTCCGCAAGCATCGTCTCGCCCTGCTGGGCCCCACCGACACGATGGCGGGAGAGACGGAGATCTTCCTCTACTCGATTTCGGCGCTCTGGGCACCGAGCATTCGCTACCAGAACGACGCGCTCCTCACCTTTAGCAAAGCGGCAAAGCAGGCCGTGGTGGATAAGAACGCCACGGAACTTGCAGCCGTGATCAAGTCTTACGAGCGCTTGCCTGGTCGTCTGGCCGGGAACGGGAGCACGCTTTTGGATCTGATTCCCGCCGCGTCTAGTTGGAGCGAAGCAAGCAAGGTCATGGTCCAAGCGAGCCGGGACCTCGGACTGCAAGAGGAAGAACTCCGGATGGAAGAACTCGGGAAGCAATTCTCGGACTACCAGGCGACGTATCATAGGTCCCGTGCCGACGCGAAGCCGATGAGCTCTCTCGCGCGGGTGTTGGTGAGTGGTCCACTGCCTGACGTGGTCGTCGAGGCATCTGCTTTCGAGCCCGGCCGGCGGGTGGAATACGCCGTGATGGAGCGGATGTCAGCTTTGCTGGCAGCGATCGTGGTGCTGCTATTTCTCGCCGTTGCCGTTGTCGAAAGCTTCCGCCGGGGCCGTCGGGTCAATGGCTTGGCGACCGGCTTGGAGCCTCTGTTTCATAGGGTGGATCTGCTGTGGACTTTAGGCCTCGGAGTTGTCGTTCCGTTGTTGTGGTATTTCGGGATCACACGAGGGACTGCTTTCGGCCTGCGCGATATCGGAATGACTTACTACGAGAACCAGCCGCATCCTATCTTGATCCAGGAGGGAGCGGCTTTGGTATTCATGCTCCTGATGATCGTTCAGACGGTGCGCTGGCGCGTCTCCACGAGAACCAGCTTCCTAGCGTTGAAACCTGCTCGGCCATGGATCGGGTGGACGATGGCGGGCGTTGCCGCGGTGGTCATGCTTTCGGCGGGTGGAGTCCGCTGGCTTCCGGGAAATCAGCAGCGCTATCTGCAGGCGATCGCAGCTACCGGTGGCTTGCCGTTGCTGTGGCTATTGTGGGAGACGGGGATGATGCTCTTTTCGTCCCGTGACCAAGCTCTCGGTGGCGTCCTTTTGTGCCGTCGCATGATCGTGCCGCTCACACTGCTGGCGGGATTGCTGCTCGCATGCCGGGGGCCGCTGATGGCGACCGAGCGTTATTGTCACGCGCAGGACAATGTGACCCGAGCTGACCGCGAGCGTGGTGGGTTGACCCTGTTGGAGAGTCAAGTGGTTGAGAACGTTCGCAGGCGCATGCACAAGGCATTTTCCGAAGCCAGCTCCGCCCGCTGAGCATCTACGATTCGGCCAAGGCGGCGAAGAGCGCTTGCATCTCTTCGTCTACCAGATCACCGGAGACCAAGGTGCGGGCGATCTCCTCGCGCAGTCGATGCCGGTAGCGCTTCCTTAGCCGGTGCACGGCGACCCGCGCGGCTCCTTCGGTCATGCCGAATTTTTCCGCGATCTCCGCGTAGGCGATGCGATTGCTGCCCATGCCGAGGAACGGCTTCCATCGCGCGAAGTCTTCTTCCTCTGCTTCAAGATCGGCCAGCACCTTGTCGAGCAAGGCCATCGCCCACTCGCGATCGAAGAGCACGTCGGGGCTGAGCGGGTCGGCGGGATCGAGGGCGAGCCCGGTTTCCGCGTCGCGCCGGTCGATGGAGATCCTCGTGGCAAAGCCACCGCGCTTTTGCCGGTGGGCATGGCGCCATTCGTTGGCGAGGTAGTGCTTGAGCGTGCCTAACAGGAATGCGCGAAAACGCCCGCGGTCGACATCGGCATGACGCAGGCCCTGGCCTTCCCAAAGGTGGGCGAAGAATCCCTGCACCAGATCCTCCGCATCATGTTCTCCGTGGCCGAGTCGACGGACGTAGCGGTAGAGCGGCGGCCAGTAGATGCGGAACAGCTCCGCCAATCCCTCGCGTGCCCGCGCAGGATCCTCCGCACCCGCGTCGCCGACGAGAGTCCAGCGGGTGGTGGCGAAGAAGGAGACGTGTGGCTTTTCTCCGGGCATGCGGTACTGCTCATCCTAACGGAAATCCGCTGCCGCGTTACACGAGAAAGATGTCAGCCGTGCTCAAGGATAGCGCACGTGACGGACGGTGAGCCGGCTCAGGGCAAAGTCACCGCCGTAGTCATTCCACAGCTCCAGCGACGTGGGCATCACCTTCGCTTCCGTGTCCAGTTCGGCCAGCGTTTCCCCTTGGGCATTGGTGCCGGCGTGGAGCGTGATCCTTCCCGCTGAGGGGTCGTAGCGCAGGGTGAGATCGTGCGTCTCCAGCGCGGACAAGCGGGTGAGGCTGGATTCCCGGCCGGCAATGTCATCGCGCAGACGCCAGCAGTGATTCTCGCGGGCAAGGGCGACCACCGAGCAGAGGCGCTTGCCATTCGCATCGATCAAGGTGATTCGCTCGATGCCGCTGCGGCGGGTCTTCTTGTCACCCATCACCGCTGGAGGCGTGGTGGTGAACGTCGCCACGAGGACCTCGCGGCCTTCACCTGCCGGTGGGTCGGCGAAGATGGCTCCGAGATGGCGGAAGCCGCCGGAGGTATCGAGCTGGCCATCGCCCGTTGTCATGATGCCCTGCTGCTCGACCACCTTCCACGGCTTGCCGATATCCGGCTGTTTTCCAGCGAGCACCGTGCCCGCTGGCTCGCTGAAGTCGTCGTCGAAGATCACCTGTTCCACCGGCGGCAATTGGCGGAAAGCCGTCCGCTCTGCGGCAGCGCGCCGGGTTGGTCCACCATCGCGCCACGATGCGGATTCACCCGTGGAAAGCACCAGCTTGTCCTCCCCCGGTCGTGTGATCTCCACGCTGCCGCCCAGCACGTGGACGTCGCAGGACCCATCGTCCAACGCGCGGATACCGAAGTCGGTGCCGACGTGCCGCACGGTCGCTCCGGCTACCTTTACCTCGAAGCCGGGGCTGTCCGCTGCCGTGTGGAAGAAGATTCGGCCGCGGCGCAGCTCGAGATCGCCGTCATTGTTCAGCAGCCGCAGGCTTGCCGAGCCGTCGATGCTGGCTTCGGCGGAGGGATTCAATCGCACGAGCAGCACGCCATCGTGCACCTCGAGCACCTCGCCCTTTTTCCAGAACTTGGAAGTCGCCTCTTTCCCATCGATCAGGAAATGGCTGTCCGCGGTGGCGGTCATGGTCACCCGCGGCGTATTCGAGTGAATGACAAAGGCGGTGAAGAATCCGGCCACCAAGACGGCGGCGAGGGCGAGCAGCAGCTTGCCGATCTTGCGCCGCTTGACCGTCGGAACGGTGACCACCTTCGCATGCGCGGCGAGGTGCTCCGGCATCTCGTAGGTGTCCACGAGCATCTGGTCCGTGCAGAGCAGCGCGTAGTAGTCCTTCCGCGCGGCCGGATCGCGCAGCAGGATTTCCTGGAGGCGCGCGAAATCCTCCTTGCCGATGGTGCCGTCGACCAACTCATGGATCAGCGGCACGGTCTCGGACGGCCTGCTCATGAACTCTCAGGTTGGTGGAGTTGCCCTTCAATGCAGCGCCGCAGTCCGGCACGGAGCTGATGGAGGCGCGCCTTCAGCGTGCCCACGCTGCGGTGGG
Source organism: Luteolibacter sp. Y139 (assembly GCF_038066715.1). NCBI lineage: Bacteria > Pseudomonadati > Verrucomicrobiota > Verrucomicrobiia > Verrucomicrobiales > Verrucomicrobiaceae > Neoluteolibacter > Neoluteolibacter soli. The sequence continues at coordinate 74,366 of NZ_JBBUKT010000011.1, forward strand.
TGTCGTTTGCCAGTGTCTCCAGCGAGCCGCCGCTCCAGTAGCGATGGCGCAGCAGCTCGGTGTCCTTGGGCGTGAGCTTGGCCAAGCAATTGGAAAGCGCGGCGCGGCGCTCGGGAAGTTCGTCCACGGTATCGGCGAACTCGGTGGCGAAGAGGTCGAACAGCTTGTCGTCGAACGTGACCAGCGGCGACTTTCGCTGCTTGCGGAGGTGGCTCTTCACTTCCAGCTGGGCGATTTGAAACGACCAGTTCTTGAAGCTGGAGCCCGGGCGGAATTTCTCGCGCTTCTTCCACAGCACCATGTTCACCGCCTGCCGGATGTCGTAGGCCGCGTGCATGTCACCGGTGAGCGCGCGGATGAAATAGAACAAATCCATCTGGCAGCGGGTCAGTTCGCTCACGAATTCGTCGAGATTCTCTTCACTGGGGTCCATGGCTGCCAAGAATGCACGGCCTGTGCCGGTAGCGAGGTTTAGTTTGCGGGCGGGATTTCCGCCAGTCTGTCGCGGATCTTTTTCACGGCCCATGTGGCGTGTTCGGCAATCAGTGGATCCGGGTCGACCGCCGCCTGATCCAGCGCGGGAAGATCGTCCGCTCCGCCGGTATTTCCGAGCACCACGCAGACGTTTCGCAGGAAACGCGGGCGCTTGATCCGCTTGATCGGAGATTTGGAGAAAAGCGTGCGGAAAGCATCATCGTCGAGCGCCAGGAAATCGCGTGCCTTCATCGCGAAGACCGCTTCGCGGGCGTGGAAGCGAGCTTCGCGGGCCTCCTTGGCAAAGCGGTTCCATGGGCACACCTCCAGGCAGGCGTCGCAGCCGTAGAGCCGGTCGCCGATCGCCTCGCGGAATTCCTCCGGGATCGGTCCCTTGTGCTCAATGGTGAGATAGGAAATGCAGCGCCTGGCATCCACCCGGTGCGGCGCGGTGATCGCCTTCGTGGGACAGGCATCGATGCAACGCGTGCATTTCCCGCAGTGGTCGCCGAAGACCGGGTCCGGCGGCAGATCGAGCGTGGTCAGCAGCTCGGCGAGGAAGAACCACGTACCGATCTCGCGGTGGATCTGGACGGTCGACTTGCCATTCCAGCCGAGTCCCGCGTCGCTGGCAAAGTCCCGCTCCAGCACCGGGCCGGTATCCACGTAAAACCGCTGCGCGCCACCCAGTGCCTGCATGCCCTCGTCCATCCGGCGCAGCATCTTCTCGATGATGTCGTGGTAGTCGTCATTCCACGCGTAGCGGGCGATCCGGTAGCCTTCGCCTGCGCTACGGCCGGGATAGTAGTTCAGCGCGAGGCAGACCACTGCCTTGCAGCCGGGCAGTACCTCGCGGGGGTCGCAGCGGCGCTCCGGCGTGCGCTCCATCCATGCCATCTCGCCGTGGCAGCCATCGCCGATCCAGTCCCGGAAGGCGTCCGCATGCGTCGCCACGCCCGCGGCCGCGATCCGGCAATCATCGAAGCCGGTCTCGCGGGCGAGCTGCTTGATCGCATCGGCCGGGGACATAGGGGGACCATGGGGCGGGAAGGGGGGGGTGACAACTGTGGCGTGGCTCTCCACCCTACCCGAATCGGTGGATTGAAATCCCCGGCGGGTCCGTCACGTTTGGAAACCATGCACCGTCGGCACTTTCTCGAATCCTCCGCCCTCGCCCTCGCCGCCACCGGCATTTCGCCTCTGATGGCGGCGGAAGCCGCCCCGGTGGCAGCGGACCGCCCGCTCGCTGTTTTCACCAAGATGCTGGAAAAGGTGCCGGCGGACGAACTCGCGGAGAAAGTGGCCGCTCTTGGCGTGACCGGCATCGAGGCCCCGATCCGCGCCGGGGGCCACATCGAGCCGAAGGACGTGCCGGACAAGCTGCCAGCCTTCGCCGAGGCCTTCAAAAAGCGGGGCCTCGAAATCGTGATCCTTTCGTCCGATGTCGATCAGGCGAGCGACGAGCACGCGAAGGTGCTCCGGACCGCGGCTTCACTCGGCATCAAGCGCTACCGGCTGAAGCACTACAACTACGACCTGAAGAAGCCAATCGCGCCACAGCTCGCCGACATCCGGGCCAAGCTCATCGACATCGCTGCGATGAACAAGGAGCTCGGCGTGCAGGGTCAGTATCAGAACCACCGCGGCAACAACTACGTGGGTGGGCCGATCTGGGACATGGTCTGGGCGCTTGATGGCATCGATCCGGCGCAGCTGGGCCTCGCGTTTGATTTTGCGCATGCGACCGTCGAGGGAGGCAATGCGTGGGAGCTGAACCTGCATCGCGCCGCGCCGCACATCGTGGCTTTTTATTTCAAGGACTACCGCCTGGATGGGCGTGAGTGGAATCCCTGCCCTCTTGGCGAAGGCTCGGTGAATCCGAAGTCGGCTGCTCTCGTTCGGCAGCTTCTTCCGGCGACCACGCCGATCTCGGTCCACATCGAATACATCAGCGGGAAGGATCAGGCTGCCCGCATGTTTGAGGCGATGAAGAACGACGTGGCGACCTTGAAGAAGTGGCTGGCGTGAGTGGTGGGTGCGGGGGCAAGGATGTCCCCGCTCCTCAGGGGCCGAAGGCGAAGCGTGCGAAGAACTTGGCTCCTCCTGGCGGTGGGGTGATGCGGTAGGTCAGGCGATCCACCGCCGGGCTGGTGGTCACCCGTTGGCTGCCGACGAATTCCGCGCCAGCATCCACGGCCCAGCTGGTGAGGTTCGTGGAAATCTCGGGAGTCACGGATGCCCCTTCCGCAGTGGCGCGGCGCGTGATCGTCATCAGGAACTTGCCATCTGCCTCGGCGGTGAAGGTTGGTGCGAGGCTTCGGTCAGCGACCTGCGGATTGCCTCCGAGAAAGTACTCCTCGCGCGTGGTGAAGCCGTCACCGTCCAGATCGGCGTTGTCGCCGGGATTGCCATTCGCGGCCTTCCAGTCGGCATAGCTCTGCGTGTCGCTGAGGCCAGGAGTACCGCCGCCTGTCACCGCGCTTGCGCGCCAGCTCCGCGGATCTTTGTGGTCCGGTGCGGTCGTGGGATTGACCAGCACCAGCGAATAGCCATCGCCGTCCGCCTCGACCGGCCACGGGGGCACGTCATCGTAGGTGAAGTCGTGCAACTCGGTGCCGTTGGCGGCGACCAGCCGGATGTGCTCGCCGGAGTTATCGAGATTGTTGGGGAAGGTTCCCGCGATGGGCCTGCCGGTTCCAAACGCGGCGTTGAAGGCTGCGACGTCTTTCACCACCAGGGTCCGCGCTCCGGGTGCCAGCAGCGTGCCGCCGGGGAAGGTGAAGGTGAGGCCTGCGGCGAAGTTCACGCTGCTCAGGTCGAGCGTCGCGTTCGAGACATTCGTCAGCTCCACATACTCGGTGGTTTCGACGTCTCCCGGTGGATTGTAGTAGATCTCGGAGACGACCAGGGTGGACGGCGTGGGCAGCGCGATGCCACCGGTATTCGTGACAACAATGCTGTCGCTGCCAACCACGGCGCCGGTGAAATCCACGGCTTCCAGCGTGATGGCATTCGGACCGGAGGCGATTGGCACGGCGGCTTGCCATGCGGTGGAGGATGTCCACGTCACGGCCAGCGGCACGCTCGATCCGGCGAGGCGGATGTTGCGCACGTTCACCCAGCCGGTACCCGCTAGGGTTACCGGGCTGAAGGGAGTGGAGAAGTTCGCTCCGTTGTTGGTGGTGATGTTGAAGGCGACGGTTGGCGTGTCGCTTTGGATCGCACCGAGGATGTAATTCGAGCGCGTGTTGATGTAGCTCAAGTGACCGGCGAAATCCTGGCCCGGCAGCAAGTTGCCGTAGTGCGCGGCCCATGGCCCCATGTAGCTCTGGTTGAAGACGGTCGTGCAGATATGATGGAGGTGGCCGAGGTAGAGGCGGCGGCGCGCGGGATTGGCGACAAGCTTCTGGAGTTCGGAATTGTCAAAGATGCCGCGCGTTGCATTGAACGCGTAGTCCATGTCGTGCGGGAAGTAGAGGACGCGCCCATCCGGCCGGGCATAGAAGATCCCGTTGTGGTTCGAGTTGTCGAAGAACGAGTCTCCCGCGCCCGTGGTGCAGGCATGGGCCAGTGCTTCGAGCCACTGGTCCGGATCGATGACGTCGGTCAAGCCGGCTTCAAAGGCGCTGCCGCTCCTGGAGAACTGCTTCGCGGCTGCCATGATGCGCGAGTAGTCGTCCTTGTCCTGATTGTTTTCCTGCAGGAAGTTCCAGCGGTAGTTCTCCTTGTCGTCGCCTAGGTCGGTCATGTCCGTGCCGACCACGCCGTCCGGCTGGGGCAGCTTGTAGCCATTGGCATCGGTCGTAGTCGGGTAGTAGATCAGCTCGTACTCCCAGGCCGACCCATCGCTGCCGTGTTCGAACTGCGAGTCGAGGAAGACGTCGCCGTAGCGGGCCATTTGCAGGATCGCCTGGCTGGTGTGGGCCGGGTTCGGCGCGATGACCTGGCAGAGGTCGTTGTATTCGGCGGGAATGTTGCCGCCGGCGGCCATGGTGTGATCGAAGAGGATTTCGCGGCAGCCGGTATCCTGGCCGTCCGAGCGGTCGATCGCCACGGTCTTATGAACACCGCGGAACAGCTGGCCTTGGTTGAAGTCGAGATTGAACCCGACGCGCTGGTCGGAGGGGCGGCCGCGCTGGCTGCTCTTCAAGCGGACGCCGACGTCGTAGTAGACCTCGTTCTCGTCATAGATGACCGTGCAGCCGAGCCGCTCGTTGCTCATCAGGTTGTTCTCCTGGTAGAGCAGGGCCTTGTCCGCCGCGTCCATCACGATGCGGATGTTGTGAAGCCCGTTGGTGGCGGCCAGGCTGTCGTTCACCTGATAGAGCGCGTGAGAGGCGACGCCATCGGCGGGGAAGTACGAGGTTTGTGGTACTGCCGCCGCATCCGTGGCGGAAACGTAGAAGCGCACCACGCTGGCGGCGGTTTGGCCCGGGACGACGGCGGTGAAGGTGGCTCCGTCGCCGGTGGCGGTCATCGGCACGGCCGTGAACGATCCGCCATTCACCGCGTAGCCAAGTGTCAGTGTGCCGAGCCCGTCGGGGTCCGCGGCACGTGCTGTCACGGTCACGCTTTGACCTGCATTCGGCACGGCGGGCGAGTGGGTGAAGCGAGTGAAGCTGGGCCCGGCATTCGGCAGGGCGGTGGAGTTCGCCGTGCCCGGAGTGCCGGGGTTTTCAAACCTCGTCAGCTCGGTCGTCTTCGCGCAGCGATTGAAGTAGAGCCGCGTATTGAGCCGGTTCGATCCGCTGAGCCAGCGGGCGCGATAGCGGATTTCGTAGACGCGGCCGTTCACCACCGACCTTCCGTTGGTGAGGGTGGTCTCCACGTGGTTGTGCATGTGCTCGGTGGCTCCCTTTGCGGAAAGGTGCAGCACCGGGTTGCCGGGTTGGGAAGGATCGTCGATCACCTCGGCGTGGCGATGGTTGCCGAGGAAACGCCAGCCGGTCGTTCCCGAACTGAAGTTGCCATTGGCGATCATCGGTGTGGCGGTGGTGTCGGGATTTTCGATCACGGCGATGTCATCCAGCAACACGTCACCATCGTCTAACAAACCAAAGATGAATTCCCGCCACTGGCCATCCGGTCCCACGCTGCTGGCGTTGGCCGTCATCCGGTAGCTGTAGTTCTGCCACGACCGCCGGGCGCTTTCATTGCTGGCGGCCCAGGCCTCGGGCAGTGAGTTGTCCGAGTGGGAGTCGCGGAGTTCCAAGGTGGATCCGTCGCCGTCGGCATCGCCCGGCCAGCGACCACCATCGAGGTAGTTTACTTCGTCGGCGGGATTGCCCGCTCCGTCGAATAGGGTCACCGTTTCGCCGCTGTTGTCCAGGCTGCCGGACCACGGGCCGAGCACGGTCACACCGCCCGGCACGGGAAAGTTTCCTGGAGTCTTCGCGACGACCAGATAGCCGCCGGCGGCGATCATCGTGTTCGCCGGGAAGGTGAAGTCGACTCCGTTGCCCAGACGCCAGCCTCCGATGTTTACGGCTGCGGCACTTTTGTTGCGGAGTTCGATCCACTCCTTGTCCGCGCTCGCCGGTGTCAGGTCCACCGGGTGGTAGCAGAGTTCATTGAGCACGATGTCCTGATGGAGCGTGAAGGCATTGGTCGCGCCCGGTGTGGCAGACGAAGGGAAGAGCCAGCGCCCCGGCCACATGTCGCTGCGGCCGCGCACGACCGAGTCCGCGATCTGGGCATCGACCGGGGCACCGCTGGGAGCACGCAGGATGACCTTGTCGCCGACACCGGGGCGGAAGCCGAGTTGGATATAGTTGAAATGAAGCATGCCTCCCGGAGGCACTGTGGTATTCGGCAAGGCATCGGTGCCATCCACGGAACCGGCAACTTCCAGCGTGAAGCCGTTGGTCGAAATGGTCTGTGATGATGGGTTCCGGACTTCGATGAAGAACGATGGGGAGGCGGACGCTGCGATTTCATTCAGCTCCAGTGCTGCTGGCAAATCGGGATCCACGGGTGTCTCGATGCCGCGCAGGTTCGCGGTGAAGTATGCGGTGTTATCCGAGGCACCGGTATGCACCGAGACGGCGAGGACATTCGTACCGCTCACGAGTGCGGTGGAGGGGACGGTCTGATATCCTGTTGCGGCCGGGGTGGCGAGATCGGCCAGTGCGGACGTCGAATGACTCACGCTGCCACTGGCCATGCCACTGCGGGAGATCTCCTGGCCATTAAGATAGAAGACCGCGCCATCCGCCAGCGTGTGCCCGAGTTCCAATGTCGTGCGGGCGGGATCTCCGGTGAAGGTGAAGGATTTCCGGAAGTAGGAGGTGGAGGCGTTGGACGCCAGTGTGGTGCGAGCGGCACTATCGGGGAAGGCGGTGGTGAGGCCATACTTGGCTTCGAGGTAAGCACCGGTCGCTTGGAAATCGGCATCGCCGAGCGCATCGCGATAAATCAGCAGCTCGGCGATGTCGCCATTGAAGCCATTGAGCTGGCTGCCGTGGCGGCCGATCACGATCGGTTGCGGGGTGAGGCTCGATCCATCGTCGGCCGAAGTGCCTTCCATCACTCCATCGACCCACAATTCGAAGCGGCTGAGCGCGGGATTCCGCCGCACTGCGACGATTTGAAATTGGGTGGTGGAGATTGCAGTGGTGGATACCGGGCCGCCGAGGCTGCTGTTGTTGTCGTAGCGCTTCTGAAAGCCGTAGCGGCCGTTCACCGCCTTGAGTGAGACCAACGGCGGATCCGACACGGTTGGTACGCGGTCGAAGAGATAGGCACCGCTGCCATCGGAGATGCCGCCACTGCTCGGCGCGGCGTTCGCGCGGCAGACGATGAAATAGACGAAGCCCGAGGTGGGTCCAATGCCGGGCGAGACCGCGGTGCGGAACTCGTCGTTGCCATCGAAATTGACCGAGGGTTGTCCGCTCGGCGTCATGTTGGTGGCGAAAAATGGATTTCCGCCGGATGTGGCACTCTGGGTGGCGCCATCATCGGTGGCAGTGTCGTTCCATGTGGTGAAGCCCGCTCCATTCGAAACGCCGGTAATCGCACCGGCCCGGAAGCGCTCGACCAGGTTCGCGGTGGCTCCGAGGACCGGGGCAATGCCCGTGGTGGCGAAGGGCGCTTGGCCTTGTGACCATGCGCTGTCGTTGAAATTGGCATTCGCCCAGGTGCCGGCGGGCGCGGCGGTATTGTCGCGGTAGCGCCAGGTGGTGTCGCCGTTTGTGAAAACGTGGGTCAGCGGCTGATCCGGCGAATGGAAGTTGAGTGCGGCGGGCGTGGCGACCGCGCCCCTCCAATTCGCCGGGTCTCCGGCGCTGCGGCCTTCGTATCGCTTCGCCAATGTGGCACCCGCACCATCCGCGGTGACTGGCCACGGCGCGCTGTCGCCATACGACAGGTGATCCATCAGGCGGCCGGTGGGGCTCAGCAGGTTGATCGTTTCGCCGCTATTCGAAAGGTTCCCGGTGAAAGGGCCGAGTACGCCGGGGATGCCGGCGAGCGATGCATGTGCCGGTGTTTTCGCGACGATCAGATATCCGCCGCCGGGGATCACTGTGCTACTAGGGAAGACGTAGTCGATGCCATCCGCCAGCGACCAGCCGGAGATGTCGACGTTCACCGCCATCTGATTGTGAAGCTCGATCCACTCCGCATCCTGGCCGGAAGCCGGGTTGTAGTTGATCTCGTTGAAGGTAACGACCGCGTCGGGTGTCTCGGCGAACAATCGTGCCGTGGCGACGACGCCGAGCAGCGGGAGCCATCTCATGGGAAACATGGAAAAGGAAAAGCGGGTGTAAGGGTGGAAGGAGAGCCGGGGAGGGGCGGGCTCTCTCCCGAAAAAAGGCCCCGCGGATCGCTTGGATCCGCGGAGCCGTGAATCATCGAGGAACCGGGTGGGTCACTCCGTGTAGGAGATGCGATAGTAGGCGCGCACGTCCGGTGGATCATTGTCCAACACCGTCACGGTGCCCGAAGGTGGTGCGACTTCCGTATCCACATTGGTCCAGCTCGCCGCTTGCAGGGTGGTGGAGCGCTGCAGGATGTAGGTGGCGCCCGGAGCACCCGTGAAGGTGCCGGTGACCGAGTTGCCATTGAGATCCACTACCAGCGTCAGCGGACCCGGAGCCGTGCTGGCGGCGGGATTCACGGTGATCAGCACCGTGCCGAGGGCGGACGTGCCGCCCCAGCCATCGCTGACCGAGTAGGTGAAGCCATCCAGACCGCTGTAGCCGGTTGCCGGCGTGTAGGTGAGAATGCCTCCGTCGTTGGTAATCGTGCCGCCGTTAAAGCTGGTGGCACTGAAGCTGGCGATCGTCAGCGTGTCCCCATCCGAGTCGGTGTCGTTGACGAACATGTCGAACACGGGGTTGATCTCGAGCGGCACGTTTGCGTCGGTGGTCAGGTTGTCATCGGACACCGCCGGGTTGGTATTGCCCACCGTGACCGTGGCCACGTTGCTATCGACGAAGGTGACGCTATTGGTCACGCGCACCTTGAAGTTGCCGCCAGAGGTCAGATCATCGATCGACACCTCATAGGTCGGGGAGGTCGCGTCGGGGATCGGGTTGCTGCCCTTGTACCATTGGTAGCTCAGGGTAGCGGAACCACTGGCTGCGACGCCGAGCGTGAAGACACCATTGTGGGGACCGGTGCCGCCTTGTGGTTGCACCACGATGTGCGGCGGGGTGTTCAGCGGAACGATACCGATGGCGTGCAGGCCTTCGACTCGCAGGCCGGTGTATCCGGTGACTGCGTCAGCGTTGTTCACCACGAAGTCGATGTTGTTAATGCCGGCCGTGAGGCTTGGAGCATTGGTGCTATTGATCGTGAACGGGGCCAGCACGCCGTAGGTGACGCCAGCGGTGTTGGTGATGCCGGTGGGCGATCCGTTCACGCGGAGTGCGAGGCCGGAGTTGTCGGTGGCCCAGCTTCCGGTGATCTGCACGGTGGAGACATCGAAGCCGGTCAGATCAACCTGGGTGCGATAGACGTAGGTGCCGGGACCTTCGCCCGCATCCGAGTTCAGTGCGGCAGCAGCGTTGGTGACGGTACGTGGGCCGACCCAGGTTGAGGTAGCCGAATGAGGAATCCACGAACCAGGAATCGGGTTTTGGACGAGCACGTTGGTGCTCGACGGATTGTCCGGGTTCACGATGAGCGTGTAGTGCGCATCCGTCGCTCCGGCAGGCAGTGCCTGGCCGAAGTTGTTCACGCCGGTGGGGAAGACACCGGGGACGTTTTCAAGCACGGAGACCACGGCCGCGTTGCTGGTGGCGGAGCTGACGCCATTGGTCACGACCAGCGTGTAGCTGCCGCCATCCGAGACATCGGCATCTTCGATGAGGAGCACGGGCTCCGTCGCTCCCGGGACGTCCTGGGTGCCGCGCTTCCACTGGTAGGTCAGGGTTGCACTGCCGGTGGCTGCACCCCGCAGGGTGTAGCTGCTGTGAAGGCCGATGGATGCTCCCACCGGCTGCAGGGTGATCGTGGGAGCCACGCCGACCATGGCGTTCGCCTCACGATTGCTGCTGCCATAGATGTGCATCGTATCGGTGCCGGTGATGCCGTGGAGCATGATGGTGGCAGTGGCGGCGGTCGCCGTGTATGAGTAATCGAAGCGGATACCCTGGTTGTCGCCGTAGGTATGCTGATTGAGGATGGACGGGGGCTCGCCGGGGACTGTTCCGTAGAATGCTCCTTCGCGTGCTCCCGCGCCGAAGCCGGCCGAGTAGATCGAGAAGACGTATTGCTTGCCCGCGGTCAGGCCCGAGAGGCTGAAGACGCTCGGGGAGCCATTGTAGCCGAAGTCCTTCGCCATCGCGGCGCCGTAGCCGGTGATGGAGTTGGTATCGTTGTTGAAGATGGTCGGCAGGGTGAGGCTGCAATTCGTTCCCGTGGGATTCACGCCGGCGATACCGGTGAAGTTCACGCCGTTGATGTTCGGGGAAACGGTGGTGCCGTAGCTTTGGGCGTGAGTGTAGACGTGATTCGGGCTGATGCCGGAATCGGAGTCATCATGCCATGCATTGACGGACCAAGCGCTGGTGGCGGTGCGGGGTGTCGTTTCCCGGTTGCTGAAGGCGCTGGTGTGGAAGGAGAGGCCGGACAGGGGCGGATAGGAGATCGTCACCGGCGAACCGAGCGCGTCGGTCGTGTAGGTGTAGTTCACCTTGATCCCCTGGCCTTTTCCGTATTGGTTCAGGTTCACCGTGTAGGAGTTGCCTCCGAGGCTGCTGCTGAAGGTCGATGCCCGATTGGCCGTCGCGTCCGTCGGCGCATCCCAGCCGGCACCGTAGATGGTGAAGAGATACTGCGTGCTCGGCTTCAGGTTCTGAAGGGTGACCGAGGTCGCGCCGTCGTAGCGGAACGGGCTCGCCAGCGTGGCGCTATTGCCGGTAACTTGCAGGACCCCGGCACCAAAGGCGGCGGAGGCAGTGAGCCCGGTAAGATTGTAGACGCCCGGCAGCGCGCCCTGGCGTCCGTAGAAGGTGACGCCATTGATCGTCACGTTCGTGTTGGCATTGCTCAGCTTGAAGGCGTGAGTGTAGACGTAGCTGGAGTCGACTCCGGAACTCGCATCGTCGGTCCATGGGGAGAAGCTCCACGAATTGGTCGAAGGGACCACGGTCAGGCTGTCCAGAAGCAGCGTGTGGTCGCCATTGGCGGAACTCGCAGGAGCTACCGTCGGTTTTGTATTGGTGAAGGTGATCACGTGCGACGTGGCCGTCGCGGTGAATTCAAAGCTGGCGGTGCGGTAGGCAGCGGTGCCCCCGACGGCAGACACTTCCGCAGAGACGGTCGGTCCCGCTGCCGGGTTATCGATCGAGAAGCGGATATGGGGGACGTTCGCGGGAGTCTGCGAACGAGCATTCACCCTGACCGACACGTTGTATTTGGTGCCGATCGTCAGGCCCGAGACGGTGGTTGAAAGCGATGGCGTTGCCGCGCCCGTGGCCTGGAGGAAGGCGACATTCGGGGTGCTGGGAATCGTGCCATTGTTGGCAAACGGGGAGGTGCTCGCCGGATTGAGGCCGACCCGGTCGAGCGGCGAGGGCGTCCATCCGTTGATCGAGGCGGCGCCGCCGTTGCCGGAAGCATAGCCTGGGAAGGTGGTGAAGTTGGCGGCATCGAATCCCGGGTTGGTCAAGGTTTGCGCCGACAAGGGGGTCGCGGAGAACAGGAGCGCCGCGGCGAGGCAAGTCGCCAGCACTCCTGTGGAGCACGAGGTTAGTTTCATGGGCATTAGGGTTTTTCTGGGAGGCTAGGTTTTTGGTCGGATCAGCGCCGTCCGCACGACGAGGCTGGAACCGATGAACCCCGGTTTTACCCCGGTGCCCGGGAGAGACGATGGAATTGGATTCCCAATCCCTGCCAAAATGGCCTCTGCATGTTAGAATGGAGCGACTCCCAATGCTTCCAGCCGTCTTCAGTCGCCATTCGGACGCAGGGAAAGTTGTTTCGTTCCGAAACCCAAATGCGGGGTGGGGGTTTGAATCAAAGTCCACGATCCTGACATTTTCGCTTCCCGCCCGGCCGTCATCTGCTTTCGTCGCCGCCCGCATGGATAAGAACGCATTCTGGAAACTCCTCGACGGCCTCGACACCGAGGACGCCGCCGCTGAACTCGCCAGCCGTCTCGAAGAACTCGAACCGGCCGAGATCGCGGACTTCCAGCGTCACTTCGATGACGCTCATGCCAAGGCCTACACCTGGTCGCTGTGGGGTGCCGCGTATCTCATGGAAGGCGGCTGCTCGGACGATGGATTCAACGACTTCCGCTATGGCCTGATTTCCCGCGGCCAGAAGGTCTACGAAGCGGCTCTCGCGAATCCCGACAGTCTCGCCGATCTCCTGGACGAAGAAGATTTCCTTTCCAACGAGGAGTTCGGCTACGTGGCCGGCCAAGTTTACCAGTCGATCACCGACGAGGAGATCCCGCATTCCGACGACCCACCGGCCTTGGAGCCTTCAGGTGAAGAGTGGGATTTCGATGACGAGGATCTGAACGCCGAGAAGCTTCCGAAGCTGGCGGCGAAGTTCGGGGGCTAAGACCCGAACAGGCTCATCACTGGCTTCCCCTTGCCATCTTCGGTGGCGTAGAAGGGACGCTTCTCGATGTCATAGACTGTCTTCGGGCTGATGCCCATGGCGGTGAAGATGGTGGCATGGAGATCGCTGATGGTGACCGGGTCCTTCACGGCGACCAGAGGGCGTTCGTCCGCGGTCGCACCGTGAACGTGGCCTTTCTTTACGCCGCCGCCGAACATCACGACCGATGAGCCGCCGGTGAAGTGGCGGTGCAGGCCGTAGTGGGTCATGCTCTCCAAGGTGTCGGATTTCACGCGTGCCTGGTCCTTCGCCGTCGAGCCGGGCACGCCTTCGATCATCATGTCGCGGCTGAACTCGCTGGCGATGATGACCAGCGTGCGGTCCAGCATGCGCCGCTCTTCGAGGTCGCGGATCAGTTGAGCGATCGGACGATCGATCTCTTGCTTCATTTTGACGACGGTGTCGTGGCCGTTCTCGTGGGTATCCCAGTAAACGAAGGGAACGTACTCGGTGGTGACCTCGATGAAGCGTGCACCCGCTTCCGCCAAACGCCGGGCCAAGAGGCAGCCGCGTCCAAAGCGTCCCGAATCATAGGCATCCAGCGCTGACTTCGACTCGCGGGTGAGGTCGAAGGCTTCCTTCTCCTTCGAGCCTAACAAGCGGTGCGCGTTTTCCAGCGAGCGGAGCATCGACTCCTGCTGGTAGTCGCTCATGAAGTCGCGCTGCGGGTTCGCGTCGACGAGCTTCCGGTAGAGTTGGTAGCGGTTCGCGAAGCGGCTGGCGTCCATGCCCTCGGGTGGGCGCACCGAACGCGCGGCCTCGTCCGGGAAGGGGAGATTGAAGGGTCCGAACTCAGACCCGAAGAAGCCGCCGGTGGTGAAGGCCTTGAGCTCCTCGCTTTCGCCGATGCCTTCGAGCCGCTGGCCAATATTGACAAAGGCGGGCATCACCGGATTGCGCGGGCCGAGCACGCGCGCCATCCACGCGCCGATGTGCGGGGCGGCGACGGTCTGCGGCGGCACATAGCCGGTGTGCCAATGATACTGGTGGCGCGAGTGAAGGATGGAGCCCAGGTCCGGCTGCACGTGCGAACGGATCAGCGTGGCGCGATCCATCAGCTTTGCGATTTCCTCAAGGCCTTGGCCGATCTTCACGCCATCGAGCGAGGTATTGATGGCGGGGAAGGTGCTGAGGATCTTGTCGATCGGCAGGCCTTTTTCGAAAGGGTGGTAGCCCTTCGGATCGAAGGTTTCCGGAGCGGCCATGCCACCGGCCATCCACAGCAGGATGCAGCAATCGGCAGTCGCCTTCGGATGGACGACCTCTTCGCTGCCGAAGGCGCGTGGAGCGCCGGACATCGCTGCGGCGAGGCTGGAGGCGGAGAGCGCCTTGAGAAACGTGCGGCGTGTGTTGTCCATGGAGTTAGCGGACGAATTGGAATTCCGGCAACAGGATGACCATCCACAGGAGGTCTTCGATCGCCTGCGGCGTGGGTTGCGAGCCGAGCACGGTGCCGAGACCGTTCTTCTCGGCGGCAGTGGCGCGGCGGCCGAGGGATCGCAGGAAAACCTGGTCGATCAGCTCGGGCGTGGGCTTTCGTGCGGCGGAGAGGGAAGCGGCACCTTTTTTGAGAAGGCCGGCAAGCTGCTCACCATTCGCGAGGTCGATGGCCTCCAGCGTGGTGATATTGTCCGGACGCATGCTGACGATCTGTTCGCGATTCGGCCGGCCGAGTGCGCGCATCAGGAGATCCGCCGGAACCAAGGACGCGCGCACCATCGGTGACGAATCGGCGGTGAGCGGAGGCATTGCGGCGACGAAGCGATCCCACACTGCTGGATTCGCCAGCACCTGAGCTGGCTGCCAATCCTGCGGCGGGCGAGGGAAGCGGCCCTTCGCATCAGGCAGCGTGGCAGTCCATTTCCATGACGGCCCGGTCGCGATGGTGAGCGGCTTGCCATCGGGCAACTCGATCCGGCCTTCTAACAGGAAGCCCGCGGGATTTGGCCCACTGCCGCCATTGCGAGCGATGACGATGATGGAGTTTTTCCCTGCGCGGAGATCCTTCAAGTCGACGGCGACGCCACGCGGACCTTCCGGCCGGATGGTCTCGTGCACGATGGAGCGGCCATTGACGAAGATCTCGGCCTCGTTGTCGGCGATAAACACGGCCTTCGCGGACAGTGGTGCGGTCGGCAGGGTGACTTCGGTGCCGAGCGTGATGGCGTTGTCATCGGGCATTGCCGACGAGGCATTCGCATCCGACCAGATCCACTTGGCGGCGAGGGCGGAGGAGCCGCTTCCCTTGCCGCGCGGGACTGCGTCATTCGCTTTGGCCGGTGCGGTGCCGGTGAGCGTCCACACGGCATCCACGAATTCCTCGGCGGTCATGCGCTTGGGAAGCGGGCCACGGAAGATGGCGGGGTCGGCATTCTTCGCGGTCACCACCGGCTGGGACTGATAGATCTGGGACGAGGCGATGAAGGCGAGTGCCTTTTTCAAGTCGTAGCCGTCATCCACGAAGCGGACGGCGAGGTAGTCGAGCAGGTCTTCATTCCACGGCTGGGTGTCCATGGCATCGACCGGATGGACGATCCCACGGCCCATCAGGCGGTGCCACAGGCGATTGACGATGGTGCGGGTGAAGCGGCCGTTGTCCGGATGGGTCATCAGGCCGGCGAGTTGCTTCAGCCGCTCCGGTTGGGGCGCACTTGCATCGACTTCGCCGAGCTCGGGGAAGATCCAGCCGGCCTTGGCCATGCGGCCGGTGGGTTTGTCGCAGCGCGCGATTTCCAAGGGCCGCTCGGAGTAGATGGCGGCGAGACCGTAAGCCTGATCGAGCTTCCAGCGGTCCACGAAGCTATCGTGGCACGAGGCGCACTTCATGTTCAGACCCAGGAAGGTCTGCGAGATGGATTGGGAAAACTGGATCTCTCGGACTTGCGAGGCATTGACGCTGCCGCGCCACTGGATGCCATCGATGAAGCCGCGCGAGTCCGGGGTTGGAGGCGCGAGCAGCTCGCGGGCGAATTGGTCGTAAGGTTTGTTAGAGACCAGCGACTGATAGAGCCAGCCGGTGATTGGCTTGCGGCCGCCATCGATGTAGCCGGTGCCTTGGTAATCATTCCGGAGCAGGTCGTTCCAAAAGCTCAGCCAGTGCTCGGCGTAGTCGGTGTCGCGGGCAAGCGTGGCGGTGATCAGTTTCTCGCGCTTGTCCGGTGCCTTGTCGGCCACGAAGGCATCGATGGCTTCCGGCGTGGGAAGCAGGCCGGTGAGATCGAGGGTGAGGCGACGGATGAAAGCGGCATCACCGAGAGGTTGCGGGCGGGTGACCTTGTTGTCGGCGAAGTAGGCGTCGACCAGGCGATCGATGGGATTTTCGCGGCCTTCCACCACCGGCGGCAGTTGTGGCCGACGCGGCTTGAGCGGCGGCTCGTAGGCAGCCTTGCCAAAGCTGAAGCCGGGCTCCCACGCCATGCCCTCGTTGATCCACTTCTTGAGGATTTCGACTTGGTCCGCGGGAACACGCTCACCCTTCGGCGGCATGCGGTCCGACTTGTCCTCGGAGAGAACGCTTTCCAACAGAACGCTCTCGTCCGCCTTGCCGGGTTCGACGACCGCGCCGTCCTCAGAACCGGCGAGCAGTGACTCGCGGGTGTTCATGGAGAAGCCGCCTTTTTTGGCGGTGTCCATGTGGCACTTGGAGCAGTGCTCCTTCAGGATCGGGACGACCTGGTGGGCAAAGTCCACGTCCGCCCGGGCGGCGAGCGGTGCCAGTAGCACCGCTGCCATCCCACCCAGCCCGGTCGTTGATTTGACGGCTCTCCTCATACGCCGGTGCTGGTCAGGTTGGTTGGAAGGGTGCCTGAGTTACTTCGCCAGCAGATAGGCGAGCAGATCCTTCAGCTCTTCCGGATTGAGGCGATTGATCAGGCCGGCGGGCATCGGCGAAACCGGGGACGGCTTGATGTCCTTGATCTGGCTGCGCTCGATTTCGCTGGTGGCGCTGAAGTCGAAGGGACTGGTGGCGATGATCCAGTGCTCGTCCTTTTCCTCGATCAGCTTGCCGACGACCTGCGAGCCATCCTTCTTGAAGACGGTGTCGAAGGCGTATTGGTCGGAGACGACCTTGCTCGGTTCGAGGACGGATTCGGCGAGGTCCTTCACGGTGAAGCGTCCGCCCACAGCGGTAAGGTCGGGACCGGCGGAGCCGCCTTCACCATCGAAGCGGTGGCAAGCAGCGCAGAGCGAGGCTTGGAACATCTTCTTGCCGTTCTCCTTGCTGCGACCGGTCAGGCCAGTCGCGGCGAGCTTCTCGATCTCGGCGACAGTCCATTCACGGCCGGGGCCTTGGACCGGCGGCAGATTGGCCAGCGGGTTTGCGGTGACCACGGGGGCCATCTTGCTGATCCAGTCGCGCTCCTCAGGCGTGGCGGTTTCCAGCGCCTGCTTGCGAAGGTCCTGGATGAAGCCGGCATAGCTGGCACCACCGCTCTTCTCGGTGAGGCGGCCGAACCATGCGAAGAAGCGCTTCCGCTCTTCCTGGCTCCACGGGCCCTTCACGACGCGCAGGCAGTAGATGTAGTGGATGACCTGCGCGGGTGGCAGGTTCTCGATCATCTTCTTCACGTCGCCGCCGTACTGGGTATTGCGCGCGGCAACGGCGAGCCAGTCGGGTGCCGGCGAGGGGCCGGTGGTATCCATCAGTGTCAGCGTGCGACCGACGATGCCGGGAGCCTGCAAGTAGCAGAGCATGCGGCACAGTTCGCGATCGAGTTCGCGCTGATCCGAGGGGAAAGCGGCGTCAATCTTGGCGATCATCTTGGTGCGCTCATCGGCGTTCGGTTCACCATGGCGGGCGAAGGCGAGGCCGGCGGCGCGCAGCCAGTTGAGCTTCTGTTGGAGATCGAGCTTCGCCCAGTCGAGGCCGAGCAAGGCGTTGAGAGCAATGCCCCGCTGCGAACTGGTGCCGGTGCGAACGAGGCCCATGGAGCCGTCGATCACCCTCCACGGGTCTTTCTCGGTGGCGAGCTTCTGGGCGAATGCCTGCGGGCCCACGAGCTCAAGGGCGACGCGCGAGTTGAAGCGCTCGATGCGATCCGGCGAGCCAAGGCCTTCCCAAGCGCCGTCCTTGCTGGCGATGCCAGCCTCCTTGGATTCGTAAGGAACGGGAGCGGTCGATTCGCGACCCGTGTAGGTCACGCGCCAGAGCGCCGAAGCCGTGCGGCGACCGCCGGTCATGAAATACATCGCGCCGTCCTTGCCGATGACCGCATCGGTCAGTGGCAAGCCGGTGCCGGCAAGGAAGTCCTCGCTCTCCGCCTTGTAGCCTTGGCCATTCGGCGTGGCGTGGATCGCGTGGATGGTGGCGTAGGTCCAGTCGAAGGCGTAGATGGCCTTCTGGTACTTCGCGGGGAACTTGGCGTCCTTTCCGGAAACCACGCCGGTGGGCGAGCCGGGACCCATTTCCAGGAGCGGCGGTACACTATCTTCATAGTAGATCGGCCATGGGCCGGTGCCATTGCGCCAGCCGAACTCCGCGCCGGGAAGGATGTGGCAGATGCGGGTGGGGCGATACCACGGCATGCCGAGGTCCCACTCCATGTCGGAGTCGTAGCCGAAGAGATCGCCGTGCTCATTGAAGGCGATGTCGTAGGTATTGCGGAAGCCGCTGGCGACGAGCGTCCAGTTCGAGCCATCGGTATTGCAGCGGGCGACCCAGCCGCCGGGTGCGAAGCGATCCTGCGCGTGGCCGCGGGCGTCCGGGCGACGTGGCAGGAGTTGGTCTTCTGCCCACACCTTAGGGACCAGCGAGTCCTTCATCTCCGGCAGGTCGGTGAAGTTGCCGGCGACGAAATAGATGTATTTGCCATCGGGAGACGGCACCAGCGCGTGCGGGCCGTGCTCGCCATTGCCCTTCACGCTCAGGACGCGTTCGGCCTTGTCGGGTTCGCCATCGCGATCGCTGTCGGTGACGCGATAGACGCCGGCAGGTTCCGGACCTTCGTTCACGGTGACCCAGAGCACGCCCTGGTGCCACAGCAGGCCGTGAGCGCCGGCAAGCGGGATGGCGGTCGGAGTGACGATCGTTTCCTGGTCCGGCTTGGCGGCCGGAGTGACGCGGTAGATTTTTCCGTACTGGTCGGAGCAGAGGAGCTTGCCGGAACCATCCACGGTCATGGCCACCCACGAGCCCTGGACATTCGGCACCTGATAGAGGCGCTCGAGCTTGAAGCCGGGAAGGAGTTGATACTTGTCAGTGACATCGACAGGAAGGGCGCCGCCTTCGGAATCCGGCTGGAGGACCATGCCCCACGGGCCATCGCCCATTTTGCCGACAGCCACGGCAGGCGTCCAATCCTTCGGCGTGAAGCGTGGCTCTTGCCAACCGCGCGGCGCTTCGAGCGAGGTCTGCCACTTGTCATCCGTCACGATCCATGCCTTGCGGCCGCCTTTGACCGTTGCGGAGAAGCGCAAGGCCATGCCGGCGCTGCCACCTTCGTTGCGGCCTTCCACGGCGATGACGTTGCGGCCGCCCTGGACGATGTACTTGGAGACATCGTGGTTGGCGGGCGCACCCCATTCGGCGGTGAAGCCAAGGTCCTTGCCATTGATCCAGACACGCTGCCAGTTGTCGCAGGTGACGGTGAGTGAGGCGGAGATGATGTCGCGCGGCAGCGAGAACTCACGGCGGAAAAAGACCTTCTGGTTGTCGGCCGGTGAGGCGTTTTGCCAGATCCAGGAGATCGTTGGCTCGACCGTTTGAGGGTTGGCGCTGGTGTCGGCGGTGGCCTTCGGTGGAACGGCCACCGGCGCGGGAGCGAAAGTACGGATCCGCAGATCCTTGAACTCCGCTTTCATCGCAGGGCCGGCGTGGACTTGCAGGGCCAGCACGCCTTTCAGCGAACGCTTCGCGGCATCCACATCATGGATTTCGGCCACGGGCTTGTCATTGATGTAGTGAGTGGCGGTGTCACCCTTCGCGACGATGCGGTAGGTATTCCACTCGGCGAGATTGGTGGCGGGACGATCAAGCGATCCGGTGACGGTCGGCTTGTCGGCGAGATCCACCTTCTGGCCGCTCTGGCAGGCGATGCCGCGGCCTCTCTCCTCATAGAGCATGCCGAGGTAATTCGGATCCGGATGCAGGTCCATCTGGTAGCCGCCGACGATCCACTGCTTGGGATCGACGATCTTGCTGCGGTACTGGACGCCGGAGTTGTTGGCGTCGACGCGGGCCTTGTATTCGAGTTCGAAGTCCGCGACTTCGCCTTTCCAGATCAGGAACGAATTCGCGGCGAGCTTGCGCTTGTCGTCATCGGTCTGGCCGATCAGCACGCCATCCTCGACGCGCCAGAGACGCGGATCTCCGGTCCAGCCGTCGAGATTGCGGCCATTGAAAAGTTGTTTCCATTCCTGGCCGTGAAGCGGCAGCGCGATGAGGAATAGAGCGGCGAGTGATGGAAATTTTTGCATGAACGGGTGAAACAAGAAACGGAGCGTACTTCAGGGATTCTTTCCGGATGACACGCGATGATCGGGAAATCCGAGTACGCGCGGGGTGCGGTTGCCGGGTTCAGTGATGACGAAGACAATCGTGCGGACGGCGGGATCGTGATTCCACTGGGTTTCGCAGAGCGGGTAGAGCGCTTCCTTCCCGGGAATGCGGAAGGTGAGGTTCACGTTGTAGGACTCCAAGGTGGAAGCCGGGGGATCCAGAACGATCTTCGAGCGGGTCTTCAAGACGAGTTGCTGTTTTCCGACGCTGCCGCCGACGTCATTGGCGGTGAGATTGAACCACATCATCTGGCCGGCCTTGAAGCGATCGGCACTGGCATCAATGACCTGCATGCGAACCGGTGCCACCTTGTTCTCCGCGTCCGGACTGAGCAGCAGGTAGAGATCGCCGGTGGTTTCAGGCACGGTGGCGGATGGAGCGCCGGCGGGGAGGGGCTGATCTTTCGTGGGCAGCGCGGGCAGCATCCTGAGCGTGAGCGCCCCACTGGGCAGCTCATAGACCTTCGACAGATTCATTCGTGGCAGCTCCACCTCTTGGGCGGCCTTGCCGTCGTGCAGGTAGAGTTTTTCCGGATCCGAGTCTGTACCCCCGAGGAAGAGGATGCGGCAGGTGCGATCGCCCTTTTTTTCTTGGGCGGTGAGGGAGAGCGGCAGGAGGCAGCAGAGAAAGGCGAGAAGGCGCATGGGATCAGTTTGTCAAATTTCCGAGGGGTTTAGCCAGCGGAAGCTCACCATCTCGAAGCGGCGGCCGAAGGTTTTGTTGATCGCCACCTTTGGCGACGTGACGAGATCGGCGGCGTCGGCGGAGCTGACGTAGTCGCGAGTTCGGCGGACCACGGCTTCGCAGACGGCGCGGCTGACGATGTTGCCCTGGTCATCGCGGGCATCGCCGTGGGCACGGATGACGAAGGTATCATCGCGGGCGGAGAGGATCGGCGCGAGCGGGCGGAGGATATCGGCCTGGCGTGTCCAGCCGGGCAGGCCGTAGGCACTCCAGCCTTCGGCAGCGGCGGGGAACTTGTAGCCGGCATCCGCAGCCTGGGGAATATTGGCGGAGGCCCTGCCGGTGCTTCCGACCACAGCTTCGATCTCCGAGTAGGGATTGGAGCTCCCTTTCGCGACTTCGTTCATGGCGGTCTGGAGGGCTCCGGCGAGCGCGAGGTCACCGGACGAAAGCTGGCGGTTCACGAACTCGGAGAGCGACAGGAAGGGCCCGCGCAAGCGGACTTGCTTTACGATTTCCTCCGCGAGCTGGTCGATGAACTCATCGTCCAGCACGCGATAACCGGAGAATTCGGTGGCTTCCGGGAAGCTGCCGGAACTGCCAGCTGTTCCAGCTTGCGAGTCGCCGGAGATGGAAAAGCGGCTGCTCGCGTAGTCATTCTCGCCGGAGCTGTCCACATTCCATGAAGTGCCGCTTTCGCGGATGAACGGAACCTTCTGCTTGCGGGCGTGACCGAGCAAGGCGCGCCAAGCGGTAACTGAAGTGGAGTTCACGTTGAACATGCCTTCCACTTCCAGATGAGAGGAGACCTTGCGGTAGGCATCGGCGGGTTTCACGTTCTGGTCGTAGAGCTTGGTGGCATTGCCTGGTGCTGCGGCGACGTAGCCGGTATCCTCGGCGGTTGGCTTGTAGGCGCGGTTGGCGAGCGGAGCCACGCCGGAGACGAAGTCGGTGTAGGTCGTCTGGAGGTTCTTGCCGCTGGTGCCGTAATTGGTCGGATCGGGCGCGATCGAGGAGAAAAACCAGTCGTCGAACAGCAAGTGATTGGCGCAGTAGCTGTCGTCGTACTGGAGGTTGGTGTCGGCGGTGTAGTTTGCGATGGCGTTTGCGGGCATCAGCGGGCTCGCGTCGCTATTGCCGATCAGATTGAAGGCATAGGGCGGGATGGGATTCTCGTAACGAAGGTCCCAGTTTTGCAGCTCACCCAAGGAAGCCAAAGGGCGCACCGGGATTTCCGCGATCACGCAGCGCGAGAGGCCGTCGGCCTTGTTGAAGCCGGTGACGATGTAGCCGCGGTTGGTCGCGTCGCTGGCATTCGGAAGCTGGCTGTCACCGCCGGGAGCGTGCTTGATGAAGCTGTAGTCGAATGGCGAGTTCACCGGGTGATTGGTGCCATTGTAGTCCATCATGATCGTGGGTTCCGCCCGATCCTTGTCACCCATGGCAGTGTAGTTCACCAGCGGGCTGGATTGGACGAATCCCTTGGCCGGGAGGTGGGTCTTGCTGGCCATCCGCGCACCGAAGACGGTGGACATGAAAGGCACCGGGCTGGAAGACGCCTGTGCCAGCGTGGCATCTGCAAGCGCGCTGAGAGGCTTGTAGACTTCGTTGGCCACCTTGTCCGTGTAGACCATCCGGTAGACGAGGTGCCGCGGGCCTCCGGCGGCGAGCGACATGTCCAGATAGATGCCGACGCCTGTCTTGCCGGCATCTTCGTAGATCGTGTCGAACTTGGCGTCCGCCTTGATCGTGGTGCCGCCGGCACCGGTGACCACCTGGCCGGCGGAGTTCTTCAAGTCGAAGTAATGGCCGCCCTTGCTGCGGTAGCCGGGTTGCAGCTCCAGTGCGACAGGATTAGTACCGGCGGGCGGGGTGGCGGGAACGATTGCGACCACACTCGGATTCGTGCTCGAGCCGGGGCTGAAGACGCGGGTCTCGCCGGGCTTCAACACGAATGATTGGGAGATCTGATACGACAGGCTGCCCACGGTCGAAAGAGCGGGCGTGTTGTTGTTGCTGACGCCGAAGAGGCAATTGTAGTTCGCCGAACCGCTCACATTGTAGCGCAGTGCGACCGGTAGCGGCTTGGGAATGTAGAAGCTGAGGGCGGCCGGCGAGGTCAGCTCCACGCTGTAGGGATTCCACATCGTGATCACCGGCGTCAGCAGCAGTCGGGCGGTGTATTGGCTGGCCGATCCCGCGGTGCCGGTCGTCCCGGCGTAGTGCGAGAAGACCCACTGGACGCGGGCAACCACGGGCAGCAAGCGAACCTTGTGGAGGAAATTGAAGGCATTGCCGCTGTCATCGATCGCATACGAGGAGGAGGCGATCCGGTTGCGGCCGTTGGCGCTGCTGGTGATCTTCTTGTAGAGGGTGGCGTAGTCGCGGAGGTTTTCCCAACTCGTCACCGGACCGTGACGATAGATCGTCATGTCGCCCGCGGAGCCACGGTAGGCAGCCCACGGGTAGAGCATGGAGCGGTCGGCCGTGGCGTTGCCGGAGGTGGGTTTGGCGGCGGCGACGTCCTTGTCCGGTGTAAGGCGGAAGAAGGGAAGATTCGACGAGGGCAACTGGGTCCAGTTCTCGGTGGCGAGCGAGAGGTCCTTGCGCCAGCCGCCGGTGGCGGTGTTCGTCAGCAGGCCGACCGAGGTGGCGGAGAGGTCGTGGAAGAACTCCTGCGAAACATTCAGGGTCTCCTTTTTTCCGAGGAGGTCGCCGAGCATCAGGCTGACGGCGCGATCGGCGGGCGCCGCGTCGTCGAGCAATTGCTCCATGCGAAACGACTTCGGGTCGGCCACGGTATGGGTCTTCGCCAGCACCGACCAGCGAGCCGCATTATCATCTGTCGGCTTCTGGGGTTTGGGCAGGCGGGCTTTCTGATTTTCCCCGCCGATCCACCAGGCGAGGCCGCCCTTGCCGTCAGGAGTGGAGATTTCCTGGGGCACCAGGTGGATTTGCATTTCATCCCGGCCGGAACCGGTGCCGACGGTCTTGGCACCGATCAGTGGTACGCTGCCGCTACGCTCTTTGGTATCGGGCAGGGTCTTGGAGTCGCCTGACGTGGACGTCAGCCAGCCGAGGAAGTTGGCTTGTTTCTTTGAGGCATAGTTGCCGGGTGAAGTCGGCTTGCCCTTCGAGTCGTGATCGGCGCCCCCCCAGCTCTTCCATGCGCCGAGGACCGCCGGGCGGCCGGCTCCCTGGATATCAGCACGGGCGGTGACGCGGGTGTCGGCACCGGTTTTTTTCTGAAGTTCGCCGATCGCGATGACGAGCGCCATGCGGGCGTTCGCCCGGGCTTGGGCGGCGTAGCCATCGCGACCGCTGCTGCGCAACGAGATCGAGGACAGGCCGAGCAAGCCGGTGACGAGCACCATCATCAGCACCATCAACGAGAGTGAGATGATCAGGGCGAAGCCACGTGGCTGACGCTGTCGATTGGAAGAAGAAGGAATGGGCGCGGTCATGGGTTTTTGCGTCGCGTTCCGAGGGTTTGCAGGATCGGACCTGGGCTAGGTCCTTTCAAAAACGGGTGATCGATTTAACAGGTCGGAGAGACATCGTGAAATTCTCAGAGGACCCCTTTTAGGGGGATCCCTGCGGCGTCATGCGGCGCCGGCGCGGCGGCCGTGGAAGGACTCCTTCCACTGTCCTGGCGTGAGGCCGAGGTGCTCCTTGAAGAGCCGGCAGAGGTTCTTCGCGTTGCCGAGGCCGGTCTCCATTGCCACGGGCTCCAGCTTCACGTCGTCCTCGCGCAGCATCATCGCGGCGGCTTCGATCCGGCGGGCGATGATGTCCTGGCCGATCGTGGTGCCGGTGACCGAGCGGTAGAGCCGGTGCAGCGAGCGCACGGACATGCCGCACTCGCGGGCCAGCGATGAAACGGTGAGCGGGCGGGAATACTCGTAGCGGATCGTGCGGAGGACCTTGCGGATGCCGGGATTGTCGCACTCCGTCACCGCGGCACTGCGCTCGTGAAAGGAAGCGCGGGTTTGGCGCGTACGATCACTCCAGTCGTATCCGCCTCCGGGAGCGTCGACCAGGTCCGCGCTATCGCCGGATCCATCGTGGCATGCATCGAGTTTCATGGGTTTTCGGCCACGGGGATTTCTCCAGTGGACCGTGCTTCCCTACCCGAATGGATGTCGCTTGGATACCTAGGCGAATACCTAGTAATCACATAATCGACTCATTTACAAAGAAATGAGGGTGTCACAAAAGTGACGAAACGAGCCGGTTTTGGCCGTTCAAGGAGCCTCAGGCTCGCGCTTCATGTACTTCAGTACCGCTTCCGTACGCGTTCGCACGTGGAGCTTCCGGTAGATATTGCCCAAGTGGAAGCTGACGGTTTCCATCCGCACGCCGAGCTCGTGGGCGATCTCCTTGTAGAGATAGCCCTTGGCCAGCAGGTCGAGCGTTTCCTTTTCCCGCTGCGTGAGGTGGTAGTCTTCGCTCGGTTCCGCGACCGGCAACTGGACGGGCAGTTGGAAGTGCTGCACCACCTTGCGGGCGATGCCGCTCGACATCGGTGAACCGCCGGCAACGACATCATCCAGCGACTCCAGCAGCTTGGCGTCGATATCGCGCTTCAGCACGTAGCCGGAGGCACCGGCGGCGAGCGCTTCGAAGACGCGGTCGGCGTCCTCGAACACGGTGACCATGAGGAATTGCGTATTCGGGCACAGCGGCTTGATCTTGCGGAGGAGCTGGATGCCGGAGAGGCCGGGCAACTGGATGTCCATCACACAGGCTTCGGGAGCGTCCTTCTGCAGGCCTTCCAGTGCGGTTTCCGCGCGGCCGTAGCAGCCGGTCACGGTCCACTTGTCCGAAGCGGACAGTGTTTCGCGGAAGGACTCGCGCAAAAGCGAGTCGTCTTCAACGATGGCGATGGTGCGCTTGGCCGAACTCATGCCTTCGGCAATGCCGGAACTTTGGGGAGCTGGCAACGGAAGATCGCGCGGGTGCCCTCTCCAGGCGTCGATTCGATGACACAAGTGCCACCGAGCTCGGCGAAACGGGCAGCGAGATTCGTCAGGCCATTGCCCTCCTGTGGAATCGAGGGATCGAAGCCCAGGCCATTGTCCGAGATCTCCGCGAATAGCACGCCGTGATCGAGCAGGCGCAGCATGAAGGTGGCCTCGCATGGCCCTGCGTGCTTGAGGATATTGTGCAGCGCTTCCTTCACCCCGAGCGCGAAGTGATGGCGGAAATCCGAGCGCAAGGTCACCGGCGGAAGATTGTCCGCGATGTCGATCCGCAGCCGAACCGGACTATCGCGGAAGATTTCCTGGGCGACTGCGGAGAGGTGGGTGGCGAGGTGATCGAGTGTGTCATTCGACGGATTTACCGCCCATACGAGGCCGTCCATCGCGGTGACGAGGTCGCGGGCCGCGGATTCGAGCCGCACGACCTGCTGGCGTGCCCTTTCCGGATCGCCATCGATGGCACGCCGCACGAAGGAAGCGGCGAGATTCAGCACGGTGACGCGGGTACCGAGGTCATCGTGCATGTCGCGGGCGATGCGGGCGCGGTCGCGTTCCACCGCGTGCTGGAGCTTGATGGCGGAGAGCCGGTGACGGGCCCGGCGGCGATAGGCGGCGAAGAAAAGCAAAGCGGTGGCCAGCACGCCGGCGGCGACCGCGAGCGGGGCGAACCATTCGCGCTCCCAGATGGGGCGCTCGATCTTGATCGGGAAAGCGAGGCTTGCCGTGGCCGGTTGCGGCTCGGATCCCACGGCGATCGCTTGGAAGGCATACTCGCCGGGCGGCACATTCAGGTAGCTCGCCCGCAGCGAAGCTCCGGGAATCACGTTGAAGGCTTCCTTCCAGCTCAGCAGGAAGGTCTCGCCTCCGGCGGCCGGCTTCACCCCGAGCTCGCGGGTGGAAGTCCACTGCGCGTAGCGTTTCTGCTCGGCATCCACCAAGCCCAGCGAGGGGCCGCGCATTTGCATCACGCGTGCGATCGCCGGCTCGGTGCCGTGCCGCTGCCAATGCAGCGGGACGCCGCCGAGTTGGTTCATCCGCTCGCCTTGCTGGAAACCGCCGTCTTCCCAAAGGTTGGTCTGTGGTGCGGACGACCGCGCCAGCGCGAGGTCGTCGATCACCCAGATGCCGGTGGTATCGTCGGTGCCGGATGAGATGGTGACGTGGACTTTTCTCGTGCCCTCCGGAATGAAGAGCGGCTCGGTGCGCTGCACCATCGGCGAACTCAGGGCATCGATCTGCCAGCCGATGCTCGAGCCCGTGGTGGCGAAAACCCGCTGCGTGAGCAGGGCGTCTCCGGCGCCCAGCATCCGCCACTCCATGGTCATGCCGCGCGCGGCTGGGTGCCACTCGTCGCCAAGCCCCTCGAGACGGCAGCGCACCGCCAGCGGATCGGCATTCACGCCGGGCAAGAACTTGAAATCGAAATCCAGCCGGTGGAGTCCAGGGCCGAGCACCAGCGGCTGGCCTGCTGGCGGCAAGACCGCCGGCTGCTCGCCAACCTGCACCTGCTCCAGCATCATTCCCAAGGGAGGTCCTTGCGGCGGCGCGCGGCGCAGGAGTTCGTCCAAGCGGTTTTTTTCCTCCTCGTCGACAAAGCAGAAGTCGTAGGGAGCGCGGGCGATGCTGCTGATGCGGACTTCATCGATCAGTCCGGGGAAGAATTCCTTGGGTGCATTGCTGCCCTGGCGGTTGCCAGTGTTGCCGATGGCGAAGTCCGCGAGCTGCCGGCCGAGGTCCGCGGTCAGGGTTCCTTGGCCGATCATGTTGGCGGTCTCGTTCCCTTCGCCCAGCTTGGTCCAGTAGAGCTTCAGGTTATTCACCGCCGACTCACGGCCGTCGTACACGACGGCGGCGTGGAACCAGTCCGTGGTGTTCACCGCGTGCGGGCCATCCTTTGGCAAGGTCGCCAAACCTCCCCCGCGGACGTCGCTCCCCGTGATCGGCAGGAAGCACAGGAAACCCGGCTTTTCGACCCGGAAAATGAAGACCCGGTTCGCCGTCACTTCGTCGTCCATGCTGACGATGTCGAGCGCCAGACCGGGGGAGTCCGCAGGCATCACATCGAACTTCACCAGCGCCTCGATCGTGAAGGCCCCGTCGTGTCCCATGATCGGGAAGGGCGGATCGACATTGTCCTTCGGCCCGCTGTCCAACTCCGGCTTGGCCAGCAGGATCGGCCCGTACTCACGGTCTCCTTCCGGCAGGGGCTGGAAGGAAATCGCCGCACCGAAGCCCGGGTAGGGCGGTTGGCTGGCCCTGGCGCCATTGAGCAGGCCTAGCAGCGGCGACGGGCTGACCCCGTCGTCCTTGAAGGGAGGACCGGCCTCGTCGAGGTGCCACAGGTGCAGTGTGTGCTCGTCCGATTCATAGGGTTGGATGGTTGGTGCGCCGAGGACCGCCGCCACCATTCCCACTGCCACCATGACTTGAAGCACCCACATCTCCCGCCAACAGAAACGCCTCCCGTGCGCGTTGCAAGCTGCGAACATTGAACACCTTGCCTTTCGAGTGGTCCTAACCATTAGATCCCCCTTTACCGCGCCTCCCCCCCGAGATGACCGGACGACTGACATTCGATGCCCCAAGCTTCCTTTATTGTGCCTGCCATTCTGGCGGGTGGCCTTCTTTTCGGGTGGATCATTGCGCGCTGGCTGGAGAGACACTTTGATCGCAGCCGCGGTGCCAGCTCCGAGGAGCTGCTGGACGAGTTGGAGACCGCCTGCACGCCCCGCCGCAGTTTCGAAGTCCGCGTTCGTCCGGATCTCTTGAAGCCCTTTCTTTCCTGTGTGGCGGATGAGGTCGACAGCGGCTTCAGCCCGCGCCATGCCCGTCACCTGCTAGGACGCATCCTGTCACTCCGCGACCATGTCGTCCGTCACACCTGGTATGCGGTGAAGGTGAATGGCATCCGCACCAACCTCGACCTGCAATGGTCGCGCGATCCGGATGGCCGGATCCGGCTGCTGGTGCTGGCCGTGCCGAAGATCATCCGAGCGTTGAAAAAACAGGCCAAGGTGCCGGTTCCGGCAGCTCCCGCGCTGGCGCAGCGCGACACGGTGATCGAGGCGAGCCCGGTGCAATCTCCGGCTGGCAGTTGACCGCGCTCCTGCGTTGACGGGGCATGCGAGCGTTTCCATGGTCATAGGTCATGGCTTCCATTGCGTTCACGCAGCACCTCCAGACGCACGTCGATGCGCCCCGCTCGGACGTCTCCAGTGGAACCGTGCGGGACGCACTGGAGGAAGTCCTGGCCGAGAACCCGCGGCTGCGTGGGTATGTGCTCGATGATGCGGGTGCGGTGCGGAAGCACATCGCCGTCTTTCTCGACGGCGAGTCGGTGAAGGACCGCACCGGTCTGAGCGACCCGCTGCCGCCCGGCGGTGAGATTTTCGTCATGCAGGCCCTGTCCGGGGGCTGACGTTCCATTCGTTGAAAGGAAAACGCGCTTTCTTATGAAACCCCGCATCCACGTCGGCACCCGCAAGGGCCTCTTCGCCTTCGAGAAAACGAATGGCCACTGGACTCCGGCCGGGGAATGGTTCCTCGGTATCCAGGTGCCGATGCTCCTTCACGATCGCCGGGACGGTCTGCTGCATGCGGCCGTGGAGCATGGGCACTTCGGGACCAAGATGCACCGGTCTGCCGACGGTGGTGCGACGTGGGAGGAGACCGCGGGCGTGGTCTATCCGCCGAAGCCGGACGATGCGCCGGAGATTCGGGACGGTTTTCGCAACGTAGTGGTCCCATGGTCGCTGGAAAAGGTCTGGTCGCTGGAATCCGGCGGCTCCGATCAGCCGGGCTTGCTGTGGTGTGGCACCATTCCCGGCGGGCTATTCCGCTCCACCGACAGTGGCGGGACGTGGGAGCTGGTGCGCAGCCTGTGGGATCGTCCCGAGCGGGCCCACTGGGCTGGCGGTGGCTATGATTTCCCGGGCATTCACTCGATTTGTGTCGATCCACGCGACTCGCGGAAGGTGGCGGTCGCCATTTCCTGTGGTGGCGTCTGGCTGACGACCGATGGCGGCGAAACCTGGGAGCAGGGTGCTGATGGCATGACCTACGATTTCCTCCCGGCCGAGCAGGGGGGAGCCGCGCCCGATGGGCAGGATCCGCATCGCATGGTGATGTGCCAGGACGCGCCCGATCGCTGCTGGGTGCAGCATCATTGCAGCATCTACCGCTCGGATAGAGCTGGCCATGGCTGGGAAGAGATTTCCGGTGTGAAGCCGTCCGGCTTTGGCTTCGCCGTCGCCGTGCATCCGAAGGATCCCGACACGGCGTGGTTCGTGCCTGCGCGGAAGGATGAGTTCCGCTACCCGGTCGATGGGGAATTCGTCGTCACCCGCACGCGCGACGGTGGCAAATCCTTCGAAGTCCTGAGCAAGGGGCTGCCGCCCGCGCCGTGCTACGATCTGGTCTATCGCCACGGCCTCGACATTGACGACAGCGGCGACCGGCTGGTGATGGGTTCGACGACCGGCGCGCTATGGGTCAGTGAGGATCAGGGCGACTCGTGGGAGCTGCTGAGCGCCCACCTGCCGCCGGTTTACTGCGTGCGCTTCGCCTGAGGCCCGCCATCTGCTAGAGTGAGGCATGCCAGACGATCTCCGCTTCATGCGCCGCGCCATCGAACTCGCCCGGATCGGGATGAATTCGGGGGCGGGTGGTCCTTTCGGTGCGGTGGTGGTGAAGGACGGCGAGATCGTCGGTGAGGGTCACAATCGCGTGGTCGCCACCAACGACCCGACCGCCCATGGCGAGGTCGTCGCCATCCGCGATGCGTGTGCCCGTCTCGGCACCTTCAGCCTGGCTGGCTGCGAAATCCACACTACGGGCGAGCCCTGTCCGATGTGCCTCGGCGCGATCCATTGGGCACGCATCGGCAGGATCTACTATGGGTTTAGTATTTCCGACGCCGCGACGATCGGCTTCGATGACCGGGAATTCTACCGGCAGTTTTCGCTGCCGCCGGACGAGCGGGATGTGCCGATCGCCGAGTCGCCCGGGCAGGAAGCGAAGGTGTTACTGGCCGAGTATCTGTCCCTGCCGGACCGGGTGGCCTACTGAGAAGCAGGGCTCTCGCCGAAGTGTTTCGCCGAGAGCCACAAAATTGGCAGACAAGCAGACCGCCAATCAAATGCGGCGTCGGCGCAACAGCCCCACGCCAGCAAGCGCGCCCAGAAGGGCGGTGGATGGCTCGGGAACGGCTGCCAGACCGCTGAATGTCAGACCCGGCGTGCTGCCAACCGAGCCCAGGAAAGTGCCGACACCGGTGGTGAGATCGATGGAGTAAAAGTTCGTGACTCCGCTGGCATTGGCCAAGGCGTATCCAGTGTTCGTCAGGTCGATGTCAAAGCCGCTGCCGGTGGGGGTGAAGCCCAAGCCAAACGCGCTGACCGCCACGCCGTTACCGAACGATCCCGTAGGTGTGGTGTGCGAATTGAGGAAACCATCGGACGAAAGCGTATACAGAATCGTGGAGGGAGGATTGTTGCCCGGGTTCGTATAGGCCGCAGCCACGACGCTGACGCCCGGACGGGCGACCGCGGACGAACTGGTAAATGAGAACCCACCATCGACCGTTACGGCACCGGGACTTGTCACCGTCTGTGGAGCCGAGGCGAAATCCGGTTGAAGACGGTAGTTGTTGGCACCGCCATTGGAGATTACCCGGACCCGGTCGGCAGCTGGATTGAAGTCGAAGGTGGTGACGGCGCCGGTGATCGGATTGGTATTTGGCGTCCAACCGCCGGAACTCGCCCCGGTCGCGAGATTGATTTGGGATCCGGCGCCGCTGCCGCTGATGGCGTAGAGCGCGCCGTTTGCCCCATAAATATCGACGTCAACGTAGCCCGAAGCGGCACCAGATGCACCGACTTGGGTTACCGTTCCGGGAGTTGCGGAATCGAAGGAGTAGAAGCTGTTATTGCTGCCGATCGTGTAGATTGTGACAGCGTCGGCCGACGAGGCTAACAATCCGGAAGCGATCACTGGGAGGAGGAAGAAGGAGCGAGGGGTCATGGTGGTTTTTTGGAGGATATGAATTCGCACGGCGGAGGCCCGCATCGCGAGGCCCCTTCTGGAAGGCAACGCGCGTCGATTCATTCCGGATGCGTGAAAAATCGCACTCGTGAGCCATTGCGCCCAATCGATGGGTACGGCACGGCCCGAATAGTTGGTCGACGGGGGCCTTGCTGAAAGAAGGCCGTCCTCCGTTATGAGGCGGTCAGAACAGCCCGAAGAACCACTTCCGTTTGGCGGTGCGCTTGTAGCTGCCGTCGCCGACGGAGAGGACTTTCACCTCCACTTCGGCGAGTCCCTGGTCCCGGAAGCCGATCTTCTTCGCGGCTCGCGGTGAGAGGTCAATGATGCGGTCGCCGATGAAGGGGCCGCGGTCATTGACGCGGCACTTCACGGACTTGCCGTTCTGGAGATTGGTCACCTGCACCATGCAGGGCAGGGGCAGGGTCTTGTGCGCGGCGATCAGATGCCAAGGCATGACCTTTTCCCCGAGCGAGGTCTGGCCGCGCTTGAGGCCGAAGAAGCTGGACTCATTGTACCACGAGGCCGTGCCGGTCTCGGTGTGGTGGAGCGCCTCGTCCACGCCCATCGGCTGATATGTCTGTCCGCGGACGTGGTAGGACTTGGTCTGGTAGCCCTTGTAGTTGCCGCTCGGATAGGCGCAGGAGGCCAGCAGTAGAAACGGAAAAAGCCGGAGAAGCACCCAGCGGCCCGCATTCGGGCCGGCCTCAGATGAACTCCGGCGTGAGAAAGCGGGCATTATTTGTCGCGCTCGCGGATCATCGGGAGGGTGCGGGCGACCTGCTCCTTCATTTCCTTGCCGGGCTTGAACTTGACCACGGCGCGGGCGGGGATCGGCACGTCCTTGTCCGGATCCTTCGGGTTGCGGCCGATCTTGGCCTTGGTTTCCTTCACTTGGAAGGCGCCGAAATTCCGCATCACGACGGTGTCGCCGTTGGAGAGGGAATCGGTGATGGAATCAAGGGTCTTTTGGATCACGTCAAACACCTGCTGCTGGGTGAGGCCGGTTTCGTTGGAGATTTTGATGACGAGCTCGCGTTTGGTGATGGTAGCCATGGCTTTACGGGTGAAGTGGTGTTGCGTGCGGCGGGGGGATTGGACACCACAGAGCGCGGTCTTTGTCCCGCGAAAAAAACGCTAAAGTTCATGCGGAATCCGTGCCAGCGCCGTTTGAATCACCGGTGACCGCTGACGTAGTCTTGAAATGCAGCTTTGCAACCTTGCCAAGCGCTTCGATTCCATGTTTGGCGACGACCTGTTTGGCGGCCTCGATTACCGCCGTGGAGGCCCCCAGCGGTAGCACGATTCCACCAGCGGATGAGCTTTTGTCGATCCACTCGACGAAGCGCTCACGGGCGAGAATCGACGCTGCAGCAACGGCAATGTCCGATTCTCCCTTGGTCCGCTGGTCGAGCTGGAGTGTGATATTCTGCTGCTTCAAGGCGCGGAGCAGGACGTCGGGCCGGGCGAACTGGTCGCTGAGGGCGCGAGGACATTTGGGCCGCTGGTCTGCAAGATTTGCAATCACCTTGGCATGACCCCAGGCGAGGAGGCGGTTGAGGTTGCCAAAGGAGCGGAACATCTCGTTGTAGCGCTCCGGGCCGATGGCCACGACGGAGGTCGCGACGCCGGGAACCTGGCGGATCTTTTCAGCCAGGTCGCGGATGCGTTTAGCGCTGGAGATGCGTTTCGAATCCATCACCCCGGCGGTCATCAGCGCGCGGGCGACCGTGGCATCGGTATAGACGCCAGCGATGACCAGCGGGCCGAAGTAGTCGCCCTTGCCGCTTTCATCGATGCCGAAGTGCGGCGCGAACATTTCGGGATCGAGCTCTTCCTCGTAGCCGAGCTTGGCCTCGCCGAGCACCTCGGGTTCGAGGATGAAGCGGATGAAGTCCTCGGTGTCCTTGCCCTGCACCAGCACCTTCGGGCCCTTTTCGTAGACGGAGACGTTCAGCTTGCCCTTCTTGGCGGCATACAGAGTGTAGGGTTTGGCCTCGAAGTCGTAACCGCGCTCTTCCAGCACCTCCTTCAGCCGGGCGGCTTGGGCGGTGGTGAGCGGGGCGGTGTGCGAGGTCAGGGACACGGAAGACAGGGAATCGCGGCGGTGGCGAATTGGCCAAGATTTTTCCTTAAACCCGGCTCCCGGCTTCGACATCTCCTCGGTGCTGGCTGCGAAAAAACGCGGCCGATACCTCCCCAGCGACCTTCCCCGGGCCCCGTCCGTTTTTCCAGCGGACGGGGCCTCGCATTTCCGGGCCTCAGGTCAGGCGAAGATTTCTTTTACCACCCGCGAGGGCTTGGTGACGTTCGAGAGGCGCTGGTCGAGGCCTTGAAAGGGGTAGGTCAGCTTCTTGTGGTCGAAGCCCAGCAGCGTCATCAGCGTGGCGTGGAAGTCGTGGGCGCTGACCTTGTCGACGATCGACTCGTAGCCGACGGGATCGGTCTCGCCGTAGGAGAAGCCGCGCTTCACGCCGCCGCCGGCGCACCAGAGGGTGAAGGCGCCGGTGTGGTGGTCTCGGCCGACGAAGGGCATCTCGACTCCACCGCGATTCTCGCGCATCGGGGTGCGGCCGAATTCGCCGCTCCAGATGACCAGCGTTTCTTCTAACAGCCCGCGCTGCTTGAGGTCCTTCAGCAGGGCGGCGACCGGTTGGTCGATCTGGTTGCACTTGTCGACGAAGCCTTGCTTGAGGTCGGTGCCCTTGTCGGTGCCGTGCGAGTCCCAGCCCCAGTCGAAGAGCTGGATGAAGCGGACGCCGCGCTCGGCGAGGCGACGGGCGAGGAGGCAGTTGTTCGCGAAGGATTCCTGGCCCGGCCGGGTGCCGTAGAGCTTGTGAACGGCTTCCGGCTCCTGCTTCAGGTCGAAGGCTTCCGCGGCGTGGATTTGCATGCGGAAGGCCATTTCGTACTGCGCGATGCGGGTGACCGTCTCGGGATCGCCGAAGTCGGTGGCCACGCGCTGGTTGAGATCATTGAGCGCGTCGAGCGTGCGGCGGCGCAGCGCCTGGGAGACGCCGTCGGGATTTTGCAGGTAGAGCACCGGCTCTCCTTGGGAGCGGCACTGCACGCCTTGGTAGACGCTGGGCAAATAGCCTGCGCCCCATACCGATTTGCCGGCGTCCGGGTTCTTGCCACCGGAGGTGAGGACGATGAAGCCGGGCAGGTTCGAGTTCTCCGAGCCGAGGCCGTAGGTCGCCCAAGCACCCTCGGACGGCGAGCCGGGGATCTGGCTGCCGGTGTGCATCAGGAGCTGGGCCGGACCGTGGTTGAACTGGTCCGTATACATCGACTTGATGAAGCAGACCTCGTCGATCACTTGCTCGAACTGCGGCATGCGGTCGGAGATCCACTGGCCGCTCTGGCCTGCCTGGTGGAAGGGAAACTGCGAGCCGAGCATCTTCGGGACGCCTTGGATGAAGGCGAACTGCTTGCCTTCGAGGAACTCCTTGGGGCACTCCTTGCCATCGAGCTTGGCGAGCTCGGGCTTGTAGTCGAAAAGTTCGAGCTGGCTCGGCGAGCCGGCCATGTGGAGGTAGATGATCCGCTTCGCCTTTGGCGCGAAGTGGGAAAGGTCCGGCTGCAAGGGATTGGCCGGGTCCTTTTTCAGCGCCGCTCCAAATGCTTGGGAGCCGAGCCACATCCCTCCGAGGCCAACCGAGCAATTTTGCAGGAAATGACGGCGGGTCAGGTGCCGGGCGCGATCAATGTGCAGTTGTTGGAAAACGTTCATCGGGTCAGGGCGATGTCGGAGTTGAGCAGCGTGTTTGCGACGAGCACGAGTGCTGCTTCATCCGGTGTAGGTGCGAGCTTGGCGGACTCCGCGGGAGATTTCTCGTAGTCCGCCCTGGCGTCGGCGTGGAGCTTCGCGAGCGTGGCGACAACAGGTGGAGGTGCGTCTTGAAGCGTCAGCATCTTGTAGCCCCGGGCGAGACGCTCTTCGACATTTGCGCCTTCCATCCGCTTCGCGAAGGCCTGCGCGAGTTCGATGTAGGCGGGGTCGTTCAGAGTCACCAATGCCTGCAATGGGGTATTGGTGGAAATGCGGCGGGCGGAGCAGACGTCGCGAGTCGGTGCGTCGAAGGTGAGGAAGGCGGGATAGCCGCTGGTTCGTTTCGAGTAGGTGTAGAGGGCGCGGCGGTAGCGATCCTCGCCTTGGGAGGTGTCCCACTTGGCACCGCTATAAACGGACTTCCACACGCCTTCCGGCTGGGGCGGATAGACGGGCTTGCCGAATTGCTTGTGCGAGAGCAGGCCGGAGACGAGCAGCGCTTGGTCGCGGACCATCTCGGCGGAGAGCCGTTGGCGGGGGCCACGGGAGGCGAGCTGGTTTTTTGGGTCGCGTTGCAGCGCTTCGGGGGTGGCTTTCGACGACTGCCGGTACGATGCGGATAGTACCAGCTCTCGCAGGAAAGGCTTGAGGTGCCAGTGATGTTGATCTCGCAAGCGCAGTGCAAGGTGATCGAGCAAGGGCTGGTCTGCGGGTGGCAAGCCGGAGCTGCCGAAGTCTTCCTGTGTTTCCACAATGCCGATGCCGAACAGCTCGGCCCACAGTCGATTTGCCAGCACGCGGGCTGCCAGAGGGTTTTCCGGTCCGGTGAGCCAGGTGGCGACATCGAGGCGCGTCAGGCGGCCGTCTTTCTTCGGCCCGCCAGTGAGCGCGGGGATGGCCGGCTGGACGGACTTCTCCTTGGTCATGCGGTTGCCGCGGATGAAGACGCGGGTGTCGCGAGTGGCATCCGGCAGGCGTTCCTGCATCACCGGGATCATGGTGCCTTGGATGGCATTGTAAGACTGCTTGAGCTGGCCGTGGGCGATCCAAGCGGAGGCCCGCTCGGGGCTCATCACGAAGTTGGTGAGCCGCTCATCGGGCGATACGGCGAGGCGGAATTTCCGCATCACGCAGCCCTGAGTCTCATTGCAGGTGACGCCGTGCTTGAGGCGGATCTCAAACTTCGAGTCGGGTGGTGAATCCTCGACCTTCTCCGCCACGAACCATCCGGTTCGCGGGCTGCGGAGCACGGGATAGTCGCCGAAGCCGCCGCCGCCTTGAACCACGCCATTGGGATCGAGCGGGCCGGCGATGAAGTCGCTGACAACTTCCTTCAGCTTCACCGGTTGGCG
This sequence comes from Luteolibacter sp. Y139, assembly GCF_038066715.1. NCBI lineage: Bacteria > Pseudomonadati > Verrucomicrobiota > Verrucomicrobiia > Verrucomicrobiales > Verrucomicrobiaceae > Neoluteolibacter > Neoluteolibacter soli. The sequence goes on from NZ_JBBUKT010000011.1 coordinate 111,248, forward strand.
TGTGCCGTCTGGCAAGATGCGATCGATTTCCAGCTTGGTGACCACCGCGCCGAATTCGCTCCATTTCGCCGGGTCATCGCTCATCGGCAGGATGTCCAGCCGCAGCACGCCGAGCCGCGAAGCAGGCACGGTCACGGTGAAAACGGTGGCGGTGGGGTTGGTCCCGCCGGCGAGGAAAACACCATCAGGCTGCTGCTCCAGCTTGCCGGTGTCGGCCGATGCTGCGGCGGAGTCTGCTTTCACCGTCTGCCAGCCGGTGGTCTCCTTCGCGAGCGCGAGCGCCGCTTCGTTGAGCTCCTCGCGGTTGGTGCGGATATCCTTTTCCAAGCGCTGGGCATCCGCCTGCTGGGCGGGATCGTTGGCGGCCTTCGACTTGGGAAACTCGTTGTTCAGGTCGCTGTCCTCGCTGTTATCGAAGAAGGCCATGAACTTGTAGTAATCGTCATGGGGGAAGGGGTCGTAGGGGTGGGAGTGGCACTGGATGCAGCCGAAGGTGGTGGCATTCCACGCCGTCCAGGTTGTGTTCACGCGGTCCATCACCGCAGCGGTCCGATACTCTTCGTCGTCGGTGCCGCCTTCGGTATTGTTCTGCGTATTGCGGTGAAACGCGGAGGCGATGAGGTCGCCGGGCTCGGGATTCTCTAACAAATCGCCCGCGAGCTGTTTGCGTGTGAACTCATCGAAGGGCATGTCCGCATTCAGCGCGCGGATGACCCAGTCGCGGAACGGCCAGATATCGCGGTGCGGATCTTTCTCAAAGCCAGTGGTGTCGGAGTAGCGCGCAAGATCGAGCCACATCGCCGCCCAGCGCTCGCCGAACTGAGGTGACGCGAGCAGAAGGTCCACCGCGGCTTCCATCGCTGCCTGTGGATTGACGGCTACGCCTTTCTGGAAGGCATCCCACTCCTCGAGTGTCGGCGGCAGGCCGGTGAGATCGAGCGTCACGCGGCGAAACCACTCGGCCGGCGGAGCCTCGGGCATCGGGGAAAGCTTTTCCGCCTCCAGCTTGGCGAGCACGTGGCGGTCGAGATCCGTCTTCGGCCACGCCGCGTTTTTCACGGCAGGGACCGGCGGCTCGACGGGCTTCTGAAAGGACCAGTGCTCGCCCCACTTCGCGCCCTCTTTGATCCATCGTTCTAACAATGCCACCTGCTGCGGTTCCAGCGGGTGCGGATGCTCCTTGGGCGGTGGCATCCGTTCGTCGGGGTCGCTGCTCTTGACCCGGTGCATGAGTTCCGATGCTGCGGGGTCGCCAGGGACCACGATGGTCTTGCCGGACTTGCCCTGGCCGAGCGCTTCTTCCCGGTAGATGAAGGAGGTCTCGCCCGCCTGCTTCACCCCGCCATGGCAGGTGGTGCAGTTCTTGGTGAGGATCGGCCGGATATCGCGGTTGAAATCCACGGGCTCTTCCGCGCTAACCCGAGAGGGGGTGATCTGGAGCAGGAGTAAGGAAACGAGGAAGCGCGACATGGTGCAGGTCGGGGCAGGGAATTCTTGCCTCCCTCGCACGGGTTACTGACGGATTTGGTAATAAATGAAATGAAAAATGAGAAATGGAGCCAAGTGGTGGTGTGGCCATTTCATGCGACGGGCTCCAACGCCCTCTCTTCCCTCGCGCGGGCAGCATGATTCCAAGAAAAACGGCCGGAACCCCGAGGGTTCCGGCCGTTGAGTAAACCTTTTACGGGGGCCAGATCAGAGACCGGCGCTGCTCTTTTCCTCTTCCGTCTTCTTTTCCTTTTCGGCGGTGCGGGCGTTGAGCTCCTCAACCGTCTTGCGGAGGGTGTCGATCTCCGTCGACTTCGCAACGATCTGCTGCTTGAGCTCGTCGCGGTTGGTCACGGCGGAGGCGAGTTCACCCTTCACCGAAGCCAGCTCCTTTTGAAGGGTGGCTTGGGTGTCTTCCGCGCGCTTGCGGGAAACGTTGGCTTCGCGGATCGCAGCGGTGGCGAGTTCGGTCTGTTCCTTGGCGGCTTTGATCTCGGCAGCGAGTGGTGCAACCGTGCCACGGAGTTGGGCGGCTTCCTTCTGAAGCTGTGCCAGGCTGTCGCGGGTCGCGGTGAGTTCGCTCCGGGAGTCGTCGCGTTCCTTGGTCACGGCGGCGGTGGCTTGCTTGAGTCCGTTCGCTTCATTCTGGATCGCTGCGACGGTTTTTTCCCGTTCGTCCAGCTTCGCGGCGAGTTCGGTGCGCTCGCGGATGGCCTTGGCGAGCTCCTCTGTCTTGGCCTTCGCGTCGGCAGTGAGCTTCGTGAAGGTTTCCTTGAGGCTGGTGAGGGCGCTTTCGCTGGTGCTGAGCTTTTGCTTGGTGCTGGCGTGGGCCTTGGCTTCCTCTTCACCGCGCTTGGCGAGATCCGCATTGGCGGTCTTCAGCGCTTCCGCCTCTTTCTTCAGCGCGACGCGCTCGGCCGGGGCCTGGAGTTCGCCGCGAACCTCGGCGAGGTCGCTCTTGAGCGTGGAGAATTCTTTCAGAGCCGTGCCCATCTCATCGCGGAAGGTCGCGAGCTTCGCATAGGCTTCCTCACCGGCGCCGAGCTTCTTCTCGAGCACGCCAGCCTTGTCTTTCCAGCGGGCGATTTCCTCGGTGGTGGAGCCGACTTGCTGCTTGAGGCCGGCAAGCTGCTGTTCCAGTTGCTGCTTTGCCTCGCGCAGGGCGGTGGCTTCGGTGCGAGCGGCATCGCGCTGGGCGGCCGTATCCGCGGTTTCCTTGCGGACGTCGCGGATCGTCTGGTTGGCGTTTTCGAGATTCTTCTGAGCGCCAGCGAGAGCTTCGGCATCGGAAACGGCGGCGGTGGGGGCCGGGGCGGCGGGCTGCGCGGGAGTGGACGCGGTGTCCTGCGCTCGGGCGAGCGGACTGGCGAACACCGCGAGGGTGAACCAGATGGGTGCAGTAGTGAGTTTCATGATTTGAAGGATCAGTCGCGGGAAGGCAGGTCCCCGCAAACCTTGGCCTCTATGTAATCAACAAATTGCGGCATTCAATCAAGTTTCATACTAAATATGCCTAAAGTGATTTTTTGCTGCATCATGCACGGAGGCGGAGATGCGCCTTTTGATGGAAAAGAAGGGCCATCTCGCACCCCCTCATTCCCGGAATCCATTCGCCCGCCTTGGCTCGCTTTCACCGCAAGCCGGGATCGGAAAACAATTCGTCACCCGTCCAGCAGATCCGGCCGGTTTTGCCGGGTCCGCTCCAAGGCCTTCTCCTTCTTCCACGCCGTGATCTTCGCGTGGTGGCCGGAGATCAGGACGTCCGGCACCTTCATGCCGCGGAAATCGATGGGGCGGGTGTAGGCCGGAGCCTCCAGCAAGCCGGGATCGGAAAAGGATTCGTCCTGGTGGGAGCGTTCGTCGCCCAAGGCACCGGGGAGCAAGCGCACGATGGCATCCGTCACGACCGCGGCGGCGATGGCACCATTGGTGAGCACGTAGTCGCCGATCGACAGTTCGAGATCGACGAGCGCCTCGATGACCCGGTGATCGACGCCCTCGTAGTGGCCGCAGAGCAGGATGAGGTGCTTTTCGTCCGACAGCTCCTTCGCGATGGCCTGCTTGAAGACCGTTCCCTGCGGAGTCATCAGGATGACCTTCGACTCCGGCGTGCGCAGTTCTTCGATCGCGGTGAAGATCGGGCCGGGCATCATGAGCATGCCTTGGCCGCCACCGCAGAGGGTATCGTCGGTGCGCTTGTGCTTGTCGGTGGACCAGTCGCGGATGTTATGCGCGCGGATTTCCACCAGCCCGGCGTCCTGCGCGCGGCGGATGATGCTCTCGCCCAGCGGGGCGAGGGCGATCTCGGGGAAGAGGGTGAGTATGTCGATGCGCATTCGGTTCTTTGGGTCGATAGCAGGCCCAAAAACAAAACCGCCTGCCTAGGGCAGTTCAACAGAGAAGAGGTTTGGGGACGGAGCTGGTGCCACAAACTCTCCCACCTGCGAACGATTTTGACTACAGACCCGTACTGTGAGTCTGCTCCACTCCTTGGGAAGTTCGACAATGCCGTCTTGATCTGGATCCTTCCTGGTGCCGTCAGGGCCAAGCAAGTAGACGTTGGTCATTGGAACTCGCATGCGCACGAGCCGCACGAGAATCCGTGGTTGTAGAGGAGCTGTTCCAGGTCGCGGCCTAAAATAAATGTATACGGCCCACGCGAGGGCAACAGCTGCAATGATTGTTCCGAGAGTTGTGGCATCTAGCAGGGGAGTGAGGGCGAGGGTTTTCATGAAGGGACGTGGTTCGAGGGAAGTCGTAGGGGTGAACAACAATCGTCATCGAGGCGTCCGGAGCGGGTGGAGTTACGGATTCAGGTGCGGGTTCAGGTGGCCGCGGTGGGTGCCGCGGTGAAGGAGGAGATTCCACGGAACATGCGTTCCAAGTTGGAAAGCTGGTGTTCACCGGTTTCGGTAACTTCGTAGGCCTTCGGGCTGCCGAGTTGCTTCCCGGCGCTGGTCAGCAATGGTTTGCCGTTTTTCTCGTTCGTCATCTTCGTGAGGATGTCGGAGACGTTGGGCTTGGAGCCGAGCTTCTCGACGAACACGGCTCCGATTTCGGCCACGGTAATGAATGCTTCTGGCTTTTCGTGGCGGAGGATCCCGATGGTCAGCAGCACCTGATCTGGGTGAGTCAAGGTCTTCGCTCCATGACGGAGCATCGCCTCCGCCCAGTAGGGGGGCGCGTCGCTTGAGGGGGCTGCTGTTGTGGGGACGGAGGTGCTTGCCGGAATCCGCAAGTGGACTTCGTTCTCGAAGAGCTCTCTCAAGGTGGGATCTTCCACCAGACTCCACGCTACCAGCAGGCAGCTTGTGGCTTCGGAGAGTGTAACCGTGGGGAGGTTCGTGCCGCCCTTGCTGCGTTGATACGCCATCGTGTCAGCAAGCCCGCGAATCTGCTCAAGCGGCAGATCACGAAGCTGAGCCAAGAGGTTGGTGTACCAAGCGAGCATTTTGAAAATTCTGAGGGGTGAATTGTGGTCGCGGCGCTCGACGGCGCGATATATGGGCAATCAAAAAGTATCTTTCAATATTTTTCCTGAGATGAAGGGAAATGATTTTGCAACCAATGCTTTAAATGGAAATGGGAAGCGGGTAATGGCAGGATTCCTCGAATCAAAAATAGAAAACGATAGTCAGCGACCAATGGCTTTGCGGAGGCCTGGTGCTGTTCCACAAATTTCGGTTTGGCATGATCCTGAAGTCCCTCCGGTGGCGAAGAATCGTGAAGGCTTCATGGGCGAGTAGTCTCGATCGCAAGGCGGCTTGAAGCACGGGGCGGTGCGCTATTCCGAGCGTAGGAAAGAAACGGACGAGAAGGCATTGCCCAAGCCTTTCGTGGGGGCTCTAGCCTCAGCGGTCTTCCTCATGTCTCGACTCTCCGAGGAGGTCGGCAAGGTGAAGGTGCTCGATAGGGCGGGCGTTCTCGTCGCAAGACTTTGTCGGAGAACACTTCGCCTCCGAAATCTCAATCCAGCGTCTTTTCTCAACTGGCCGAATTCTGGAAGCCCGCTTCCACTAGTGATTCGCCAAGAGCGCGATCAGCAGGATCACGGCGATCACCAGCAGCGTGACGAAGAAGATCTTCCAGGCGCTGAGCGGGAAGCGGGCGTGGGCGGTGCCGGTGACGGCATTGACGGCTCCCTGCCAGGTCTTGCCGCGGTACTGGTAGGCGAGCAGCCAGATGGGGACGAGGATGTGCTTGAAGGTCTTGTCGGAGAACTCGGGGTAGATCTGGAGATTCCGATACGTGTCGCCGGGCACCTCGTGGCCGCACATTTCGCGCAGCATGCCCTCCATGGTGCCAAAGCCGAGGCGGGCGGCATCCATCAACGGAATCTGGTAGTGTTCGACCTGCCAGCCGGAGACGTAGCGGGTCTCGTAGGGTACGAGATCCTTCGTGGGAAAGGGCTCCAGCTTCTGAAGTAGCTCGGTATCGAGGCCACGGGAGCCGGAGATGACGATGTCATCGAACCATGTGGAGACATGGCCGCTGGCCGGCCGCCATTTGGTGCGGCGCTCTTGGCGGGTGACGGTGCGGCCTTCGGAGTCGCGGCTTTGGACGGTGACCCAGTAGTAGGTGCCGCTCTCCGCAGTCCACGGGCATTCGGCGGAGGAGTCGAAGGTCCAGTAGGGGAGATAGACGCGGTTGATCCGGTCGATCAGGTTGCGGCGCTTGAGGTCATTCGGCGCAAACCAGCGTGCGGCGAGGAAGGCCTTGAGCGCGTGGTAAGCAGTCTCCTTTGAAATGGCGGCGGGCAGCAGCGATTCCGGCGAGATCGGGCTGTGGATGTCGTTGTAGTCGAGCAGTTCGGGCGAGCCGCAGAAGTCGCAGTGCTGCGCGACGGTGTCGGCACTGCGGACGAGCACGGCGTGGCAGTTGTTGCACTGCACGCGGCGGGTGGCGGTGTCGACATTGACCGCCTTGTCGCCGAGGCGCGAAATCGCCTCATCGAGATCGTGCTCGACGATGGTGCCGGGCATCGGCGGCGGGCCCTCACGGGGGAAACGCGTGCCGCAAAACGGGCACACGAGTTCCTTCTTCCCCGGATCCCACTCGGCCTTGCCGCCGCACTCGGGGCAGACGTGGCGCTCAAGCGACCGTACTTCCGCAGCGACCCCGCGCTGCCCGGGCAGCGGGGGTGGGATGCGTTTCTTCGGCAGCTCGAGCGGCGGGGCGTCCTCGTCCGGCGGTGCCGGTGGGTCAACGGGCTCCATGGCAGTGCACGGGAATGCGGCAGGGTGCCGCAGCCACGCTAGTGAGCGAGGAAGGCGTCAAGCGCGGCGCGGGTGACGCGGTAGCTGGAGCCGATCTTCTTCGCGGGCAGGTTACCGGACTCGATCTCGGTCATGACGTCCGCCTCGGAGACACCGAGCATGCGGGCGACACTGGCAGGATCGAGGATATCAGGATTGGCCTGGACTGGAGCGGCGGAAGCGGCAGCGGGTGCGCCGGGCATCGGCGGCGGAGAGCCACCGCCGGTGAGTCCACCTTGCTGCATGAGTTCCTTCGCGACGGCAAATCCGACGGCGAGTTCGCTGGCAGTGCCGGCAGCACCACCACCGCCACCGGCGGCCATGCCCTGTCCCATCTGGTACTTCACGTAGTCGTTGAGATTGCCGATGGCCGACATGGCGGAGCGCTTGTCGATGGCCTCCTCGACTTCTGGCGGAACGCTGACGTTCTCGACGATGAAGGAGGACACCTCGATGCCGTATTTGGCGGAAATGACCGGATTGATCAGCGGCAGCAGCGCCTCACCGAGGTCGGTGTAGCGGGTGGCGACGTCGAAGACCGGGACGTGCGCATTTGCCAATGCGTCGGAGAAGATGCTGACGACGCGCGAGCGCATGGTGTCCGCGAATTCATCGACGCGGAAGTCATGGTCGGAGCCGGCGACTTCCTTGAGGAAGGTCTGCACGTTCGTCACCTTGAAGTCATAGGTCCCGTAGGCGCGGGCGCGGACGACGCCGAGGTCGGCATCGCGCAGCATGATGGGATTGGCAGTGCCCCACTTGTTGCCGGTGAAGAGGCGGGTATTGACGAAATAGACGTCCGCCTTGAAGGGCGATTGGAAGCCGTACTTCCAGCCCTTGATACGGGTGAGCACCGGGATGTTGTCCGTGGTCAGCGTGTGCTTGCCGGGACCGAAGGTATCGCCGAACTGGCCGAGGTAGAGGAACTGCGCGACCTGGCTTTCCCTAACAATCAGCTGGGCGCCGTTCTTGATCGCCTTGTCGTCGTCGGGGTAGCGCCAGGCGATGGTGTCCCGTGAGTCGTCCTGCCACTCGATGATTTCGAGCAGCTCGCCTTTGATGAAGTCCATGAGTCCCATATGCGTGGAAGGGGTAGATTGACCCCTGAAGGCTGAATGGCCCCGCGCGGCCCATCAATGAGAAATCGGGGGCGATTTTCGTAACCGCACGTAGAAAGAAAAAGCCCGGCTCCCTCGCGGGAACCGGGCTCTTTGGAATCGTTTGCGTTCTCGATTAGTTCGAGGACGAGATCAGGCTGGCCTGGGTGGCGCCCTTCTTGAGCTTCTTGGCCTTGAGCCAGCTCATGGTGGCGCGGAGCTTTTCACCGGTCTTCTCGATCGGGTGATTGGCTTCTTCCTTGCGGATCTTGTTGAAGCGCGGGTAGCCGTTCTTGTATTCGGCGATCCAGTCCTTGGCGAACTTGCCGTTCTCAATGTCCTTGAGCTGCTTCTGCATCCGCTTCTTGACGGAGGCGTCGATGATCTTCGGTCCGACGGAAACATCGCCCCACTCGGCAGTTTCGGAGATGGAGAAGCGCATGCCGGCGAGGCCTTGCTCGTTCATCAGGTCGACGATGAGCTTCAGTTCGTGGAGGCACTCGAAGTAGGCCATTTCCGGCTGATAACCGGCTTCGACCAACGTTTCGAAACCGGCCTTCACGAGGGCGGAAGCGCCGCCGCAAAGGACGCACTGCTCGCCGAAGAGGTCGGTGACGGTTTCCTCGCGGAAGTCGGTTTCAAAGACACCGGCACGGGTGCAGCCGACGCCACGGGCCCAGGCGAGAGCCTTTTCCTTGGCCTTGCCGGTAGCATCCTGGTGGATGGCGATCAGGCCGGGGACGCCCTTGCCGGCGACGAACTGGGAGCGGACGGTGTGGCCCGGGCCCTTCGGCGCGACGAGGATGACGTCGATGTCTTTTGGCAGCTTGAGGCCACCGAACATCACGGCGAAACCGTGGGAGAAGAGAATGGTCTTACCGGCCTTGAGGTTCGGCGCGATGTCCTTTTCGTAGACGCCCGGGATGACAGTGTCCGGGACGGCGACGAAGATCACGTCGGCAGCCTTCACGGCTTCGGCGGTGTCCATGACCTCGAAGCCGAGCTTCTTGGCGACTTCGCGGGACTTGGACTTCTTGTAGAGGCCGATGACGACCTTGCAGCCGCTGTCCTTGAGGTTGAGAGCGTGGGCGTGGCCCTGGGAACCGAAGCCGATGACGGCCAGGGTCTTTTTCTTGAGCGGCGTGAGCGACGCGTCCTTGTTCGTATAGATCTTCGCGGCCATGGCGATGGTTGTCAGTGTTGAACCGCCAGAGGCCTCCTCGGCCGCGGCGGGCGGACAAGCTGGAGACTTGACGCTCAGGGGTCAAGCGCGCGATGCGCGGCGAAAAGCGGCCTTCAGGCGATCTCGACGTAGCCCTTGCCGGTTTTCTCCGCGATCAGCTTGGTCATCTCACGGGTGGCGCGTGCTTCGTCGGCGAAGGTTTTCACCTGCGCCTGCCCGCTGGTGCCGATCCGGCCGAAACGGATGTGGAGCGATGCGCCGTCCTGCGAAACGGCCCAGAACTTGCGTGAATTTCCGCCGGTGAACTCGAAGCGGCGATCGTTAGCGGCACCGGAAACGGGTGCTACGGCCGGCTGCACGGGTGGCGGTGAAAGGGGCGGGGAAGGTGGTGAAACGGGCTCTGCCGGTGCCTTGTCTTCTTCCTCCGGTAAAATTTCCTCTTCCACCTCTAGGATCTCGCGGCGTAGCAGGCGCTCGATGCGTTCCAGCACCGCCTGCGGCTCGTGCCACCAGTCCTTGGCCATGACCACGGCGACCTGCCAGCCGAACGCGCGCAGGATGCCGGGTCGGGTGTGAAAGCGCTCCAGCACGCCGGAAGTGCCGCCACCCTCGACGAGCACGGCGAGCTGGTGCCGGTCCGCTCCTCGCTCGCGCACGGCGACATCGCAGCGGAAACGGCTTTGACCGGTATCCGTTTCGACATGCCAGCCGCGCTGCTGCAAGGCGGAGGCGATTTGGCGGGCGACTCCGTTGCCGGAGGTTTCGCGGGAAAGCGACTTCCGCTTGAGGGGATTGAGGCCATCGAGCACCTGCCGGGCCATGGCAGGCTCGCTGCGGGAGAGGCTTTCGGCGTACTGCAGGAAGTTTTTGAGAGCCCGCGCGCCGTCGTTGTAATCGTTGGTGATTTGGTGATGGCGGATGCTGCTCACCAGCACCATGTGGTGGCGGGCGCGGCTGAAGATCACATTGAGGCGCTTCTCGCCGCCGCGCTGGTTGATGGGGCCGAAGTTCATCCGCATCTTGCCGGATGGATCGGGGCCGTAGCAGACGGACATCAGGATGATATCGCGCTCGTCGCCCTGGACGTTTTCCAGGTTCTTCACGAAGAGGCCGCAGAATTGATCGTCCTCCTCGCGGACATACTCGGCCTCCAGGCGGGTGGCGAATTCCGGATCTTCGGCGGCGAGGGCTTCGAGCGCGGACTCGATCTCGCCCTGCTGCGCTTCGCTGAAGGCCGCGACGCCGATGCTGAGCTTCGATTCAGAAATCAATAGCCCGCGCACGAGGCGGGCGATGACCGCTGCTTCGGTAGCATTGCGGCGATCTTCATACGGGGCATTTTCGCAGCGGAGATAGCTGATGGGGCGAGTGAGGATTTCCGGCACGAATTGCCCGGCATCCTCCGGCGTGGCGACGACGAGATCTTCGCAGTCCGCGGTCGTGAGCTGGCGATCGGGGATGGTGTAGAGTTCGCCACCGTAGAAGGCCGCGTTGCTGAAGCTGATCAGCGACTCATAGCGGCTACGGTAGTGCCAGGCCAGCAGGGTGCTTGGCAGGTTCCGGGCGCATTGGGTGAGGAAGCTGTCGGCATCCATCAGCAGGCTCACCGATTCGCCATCTTCCTCGACCGTGAGTTCATCGTCGTCGTCACCGCCACTGCTGCTGAAGAAGCTGGTGGGCGGGAGCTGCATTTCATCTCCCACCACGATGACCTGCTGCGCTCGGTAGGCCGCGGGCACGGCATCTTCCACAGGGATCTGGCTCGCTTCGTCGAAGATCACGACGTCGAACAAGCCGGTGTCGAGAGGCAGTGTGTCCGACACCGAGAGCGGGCTCATCAGCCAGATCGGTTTCAGGTCGCGCACCACTTCACCGCTGTCGCCTGCGGCGAGATCGCGGATTGATTTGTAGCGCATCGTCTTGCCGAATTCGTGTTCGAGTTCTCGGCGCCCGGCGGTGTAGGACTTCTTGAATGCCTTCTGGTCCGCCGAAAGCACCGTCGCCGATTGATTGGCGATCTGGACGTGTTCGAGGAAGCGCTTGCGGACGCCAGCGCGGATCCAGCCCGCATTCTGGTCCAGCCACTGGCGGTGGGCATTGGCCAGGCGGTCGAGTTTCTGCTGGAGGAGATGGCAGTCGAAGCGCTGCAGCATGCGGTCCTCGCGATAGAGTTGGGTGAGCGTCTTGCGCGCGCATGCGGCTTCGAGCTGCTCGGCGGTGAAGGCAAACTCGCGCGTCGATCGACGAAGCGCCTCGGGCGTGGCGGCGAGATCGCGAAGGGCGGGCAGAAGTTCGGGCAAGGCATCGAGCTCCTCACGCACTTCGCGGACGGCGGAGGAAAGTTCGGCGAGGCCGTGGCTTTCCGCTCCGTGGAGCAGCTCGCGCAGATTGGCTTCCAATCGCTGGAATCCGGGTGCGAGCGCGGCCAGGATTTTCACCAATCCCGCTCCTTGGTCTGAGGAAAGCAGGCGGGTCTTCAGTGCCACAATTGCCGGTGGCGCGGCGGGATCGTTCAAGGTCTTCAGGTCCGCAGCGAGCGCGCCGGGTTCTTCACTCGCGAAGTCTCGCAACGACCGGGCGCGGACATCCGCCAGCGCTGCCGCCGCGGCGTGCTCCGCGGAAAGGTCGGCCAGCACCTGCTCCCACGTGGGAGCAACCGCATGCTTGGAGAAGTCGTAACGCGCTCGCAGCACCTTGCGCAGCCGCCACCACGCGGGATTGATAAAGCCGAGCAATCCTTGGACTTTCGGCGCGAGGGAGAGCGCGGTGGTCGTGTCCTCCGGCGGCAGTTTGTCGATCCAGTGTTTGTTCTTGGTCTGCTTCGCCGCGAGATCCAGCCGCTTGGCTTCGTGCTCCGCCTGCAATTTCGAGAACTCGGCGGAGCGCTGCGCTTTCGTATCTAACAGATCTAGCAACCCTCGCTCGGCGAGCGGCAGCAAGCGCCGCGAGAAATCGAGCAACTGCCCGATTTCTGCCAGCGTGTCCCAATGTTCGATGGGCAAGGCCGTTTGTTCGAGCGCGTCCTGGAGATCGTCGAGTTGGTGCTCGGCGTCGTCGAGCCGAGCAGCGAGTCCTTCCAGCGGTGAATCGCGGGTGATGACCGCTTCGCCCAGCCAGCGCAGTGGATGGGTGGCGAAAACCGGTTCGGCGCCGAGGTCGCGTAGCACTTCGCCGAGGCGGATAACGACGTCGCCGTGCTCCAGCCAAACGTCGTAGCCCGGCAGGTGTTCTTCTTCTGCTGCCGTGAGATCGGGGCAGGCGCTGCCGTCATGGGTGCCGCGCAGTTCGATCAAGCGCTGCAGCAGCCCGTTCAGGGTCACGCCTGCTCCTTGCGGCACGGATTGAAGCTGGGTGGCGTATTTTTCAAGCGCCCCGAGCTCGCTTGCCATCGCCCGCAAGGCCGCGTGGCGCTTCGAAGCATCGTGCTCGCTGCCGCCGGCAAGCCATTGCTCGTAGGTCTGCTTGAGATTGAGGATGAATTCCTTCTTGTCCGTCTGCGAATCGTGGATGAGGCAGCACAGTTCATCGAGGCCTTGCTGGCGCAGGCGGTGGAAGACGACATCGATGGCGGCGCGCTTCTCGCAGACGAAGAGCACGCGTTTTCCACGAGCCACGTAGTCTGCGATCAGGTTGGTGATGGTCTGCGACTTTCCGGTGCCCGGTGGTCCCTGGATGATCAGGCTGTCGCCGAGACGGGCTTTGGCGATCGCACCGACTTGGGTCGCATCGGCGACGATGATGAGGTGCTGGTCGGAAGGCGGCAGCTCCGGCGGTGAGGTCTCGTCAATGGCCTTCGGCTCGATGGAGAAGACCCGGTCGAAGGCGAGGCTCGGCGTGTCGTGCTCGATGAGGTTCGCGTAGTCGCGGACCAGGGTCATCTTGCGGTAGTTGAAGTTCGCGAGGGTCATCGCGCAAAGGTCGAGCTCCCACGAGTAGGGATTTCCCTGCGATTCCTCCACCAGCGTGAACATCTTCCGGTCCGTGACGGTGCCAGCTCCCGCCATGAAGGGCGTGCGCGGTCGTGGCGGCGCACCGGCGAGTTCGCGCAGCGGCAGCGGTGAAGGCACCACCAGCTTCTGGAACATCTGCAGGCCCAGCGGCCGGAAGTCGGTGCGATCGTAGCTGTAGTCGAGGCTGCCCGCGCGCTTCACCCGCCTTCCCTGGCGGGCCATGCGGCGGCGATACTGATCGAGCCGCTGTTTCGCGCGCTCGTGGACGAGCTGGATCTTCGGCTTGTCCGCGAGTTCGAGCGTGATGCCTGGTTCGGTCGCGTGGATCAGGCGGCAAAGGTTTTCATGGAAGGCGGCGAGGGTCGTCTCTCGCAGGTCGATGGTTTCCGGGAGATCAAGATCGTAGAGCTGCTTGAGGTGATGGCGCAGCGCCGGGTTTACCTCTGCTTCGCTGCCTTGCGGTTCGAGCGTGTAGTGGTCTTTGACTCCCTTTCGCTTTACCAATTCCACCGGCAGCAGCAGCAAGGGTGAGTGGATTCGCTCGTTGGGTGCTTCCTTGAGATTGTTCCAACGCAGGAAGGCGATGACCAACCGGAGCTGCGAGAAGCCATACTCAGCGCGGCTGCGTCGCGCGTCGCTGATCAGCTTGTCGAGCTGGCCGGGAAGGTATGGGGCTTCCTCGTAACGCAGCCATTTTTGCAAGGGCAAGGCGCGTCCGGAAACGATCTCGGGGGCCAGGCCATCGTGCCAATAGAAGAGCTGGTCGGGCCGGATGTTCCGGAAGTCGAGCACCAGCGGGACGCTCGCCGTGGTGAGATTGAGCGTGGCCTGCGAGCTTTGGAAATAGAGTAGCCGGTTACGCCGCGAGACCTCGAACAAGCGGTCGCGCAGATGCGTCTGGATGATCCGCCGCCGTCCGCCCTTCGTCGCCGTTGCGAGGCCCGGCAACGCAAGCACGTCGGCATCCACGGGTTGATCGCGGTAGCTTTCCAAGCGCCGGATCAGCGAGGGAAGATCTTGTGCGCGCTTGCCGCGATGCAGCTCGGTCATTTCCACGATCAAGCCCGCGATCACCGGATGCAGCCGCGGCGCGATGGTAAAGAGATTCTTCCGCGAGTTCGCGAAGCGTTCCAAGTCATCGCGGTCCGTGAGATCCAGTCCGCAGGCGAGGCTGGCAAGCAGCATGCCGAGCGAATGGATGTCGGTGAGCGCGTCGTGATGGCCGATGGCGTGCTCCCAATTCGCGTAGCCTGCTAGAAAGACCGGCTTCGTGATCTCATCGTCTGCGGTCCCGACATCGAGGTTGGAGACTTTGGTGAGATAATTCTCGTCCGACTCGCGGCGCATTTCGCCGATCACCTCCACGCCATGGCTGGCGGGAACCTGTAGCTCATAGACGCGGATCGCGTTTGACGTGGGGGCGATGCCTTCCGTCGATTTCAATCCGAGCGCGCGGTCATCGTGAACGACCAGCGCCGAGACTCCGCGCAAGGGCGCCACCTGCGCGGCATCGTGGATGGCCACGACCTCGCGCATCAGCGGTAGCACCGCGGCAAGCACGTCATCGGTCTCGAAGCCGCCGCGCTCGTGTCCCTGTTCGAGGAAATGGAGGAAGGGATTCTCGGTCATGGTCGGGCGGCGGCGAGCAGTTCGGAGGACTTTTCCTTGAGTCGCTTGAGGTCCTTCGCTTTCAGCTTCAGTTCCTTGGCGGCGAGCTTTTCGAAGTGGCTCAGGCATTCGAGGTCGCGGGCCCGCTCGATGGCCGCGGCTACCGGCAGTTCGTCGAGGTCGGGATCGACCGCGCAGAAGTCCAGCATCACGTGGCAAAGGAACTCGCGTCTTGGCTTCGAGAGCGCCTCGAGTTCATCCGCAAGTTCGCGATCATTTGTGTCGGCTGGTGTGAAGTCGGGGAAATAGAGCCGAGCGTGCGCGAGCACCGCCTCGCTGCGGAACCACGTGGGACGGAGGTGCTGTTTTAAAAAGCGCTGAGTGAGTGCCGCGAGTTGGGCCTGTTGGATCAGGTCCATTTCCTCCAACCCTTCGTCTTCGACCAGCATCCGGGCGATGGCTCCTTCGAGGTCTTCGCTTTCCTCCACCCACAGATGCAGTGCCCGCGCCCTCATGAAGGTCTCGGGATGCGTGAGCTGTTCGGTCTTCGGCTTCGACTTGGAAAAGATTTCCTCGGCCTGGGTCAGGTAGCTTTTTCCGCTGACCTGTGCGAGGCCGGTGCAGATTTTGACCAGGCTCGCCACGGCGGTTTCGAGGCAACCGGTGACGAGATAGGCGCCGCGGTCGGCGAAGAGCTCCGTTGCAAGGGCCCAAAGGCGGGCGCTTTGGCCATGGCTCGGCTCGGCGTGTGGGTGGGCAGCGGATTGGTGGAGAATCCGGTCGGCCAGATAGAAGGTGCCGTCTTCCATCTGCCAGAGGAGATGGTGAGCCAGCTCGTGGCCGATCACCGCCCGCAACTCGGCAGGAGAGAGCAGGGTCAAGATGGGCCCGGAGAAGATGAGATGAGCTTCTCCTGGGAGGTAGCAGATGGCAGCGTTCGGAGTGCTCTGCCCTTGGGCCTGATAGGCATACACAGTCACGTGGGATAGTCCCAGAGCCTGTTGGGCGGCGGTGATTTCCGCGAACAGCTCAGGATGGCCTTCCGCATCCATCCGGTAGGTGTCGCGTAGCAGCGAGAGTCTGACCTCCTCCGCATCCTGCGTGAGGCGCTCGGCATCGGAATGCCACTTCCATACCTCGCTCTCGCGGGTCCTCAGCCAGTCCACCAGGGAACGGTGCTGTGGCAGGGGAGTTAGTATCCGGCTCATCTGGGCGCGGATTCAATCGGTCTGGTTTGGGAACCTCAATCTTCAATCCACCTCGCTTGCTCCCGCGATTCCGGGGATTCGTCACAGTGACCTTGGAGGAGGAGGGCAGGGCCGTCATGGAATGGCGCGTGACCCGAACCCTTTCTCTCTTCGCCCTTTTGCTACTGCCGCTGTCCGCCGCGACTTGGAACAGCGATTTCGATGCCGCGCTCAAGGAAGCCAAGGCTTCCAGCAAGACGGTGCTCATTGATTTCACCGGCTCGGACTGGTGTGCGTGGTGCATCAAGCTGCATAAGGAGGTTTTCGATCAGCCCGAATTTGAGGCGGCGGCGAAGGACAAGTTCGTGCTCGTGGAGCTGGACTATCCGAAGGACAAGGCGCTCCTCACCGAGGCCGTGGCGAAGCAGAACGAGGCGCTGCTGAAGCGTTATCCGATCAAGGGCTACCCGACGATTTTGCTGTGCGATGGGGAAGGCCGGCCATTCGCTGCGACCGCTTATCAAGAGGGTGGTCCGGCGAAATACCTGCCTCATCTGGATGAGCTGCTGGCGAAGCGTGGAGCGCGGGACAAGGCATTCACCGAGGCCGGGACGAAGGACGGGGTGGAGAAGGCGAAGGTCCTGATCGCTGCGCTGGAGGGCTTGCAGCTTGATCCGGCAATGATCGCGTCGAACTACGCGGAGATCGCGGAGCAGATCAAAAAGGCCGATCCGCAGGATGAAACCGGCTTTGCTAAGAATGAAGGAGCCCAAGCGCGCTTCTCCGAATTCATGGCGAAGCTTGGGGAGAGTCGGCAGGCCAAGAATCTCGATGGGGAGATCAAGGCGGCGGAAGAGGCGCTCGCCGATCCAAAGATCACGGGTGAGATCCGCCAACAGGTATTCGGGCACCATGCCGCCTCATTCGCCTACGCGAAGAAATTCGATGAGGCGATCGCTGTCCTGAACCGCGCCATTTCTGAGGCCCCCGATGGCACTCGCACCGTGGAGCTGCAGAACTTCCGCACGATGCTGGAGAGGATGAAATCGGGATTGCCGCCCGAGGCCCAGCCAGCCAAAGCGGAGTAAGCGCGGAGGCGGGAAAATTGCGGCGACGGAAAATTTCCGCTTGTAGTTTACCAAACGGTCAACTATCTATTCCGGCGTGGGACGCAAAAGTGACGCCAAGCAACGACTGCTCGATGCTGCTCTCGATCTGATCTGGGAGAACAGCTACGGGGTCGTGACGATTGACGCCATCTGCGAAAAGGCAGGCGTCAAGAAGGGTAGCTTCTACTACTTCTTCGAATCCAAGGCCGATCTGGCTGTTGCCGCCTTGGATCACGAGTGGCAGACGGAGATCAAGCCGAAGTTCGACACCATGTTCTCGGTCTCGAACGCGCCGTTGGAGCGCATCCGCCTGATGTTCCAATCCTGTATCGACTGTCAGGCCGAGATCCAAAAGGAATACGGTCAGATCCTCGGATGTCCTTGCTTTTCACTGGGTTCTGAGATCTGCACGCAAAACGAACCTATCCGTGCCAAGGTCCAGGAGACGCTGGGCCGCTTGGTCCGCTACTTGGAATCAGCGATTCGCGATGCGCAGGCCGAAGGATCGATCGCTCCCGGCGACCCGTTGGTGAAGGCCAAGTCCGCTTATGCTCTCTACGAGGGTAGCCTCGCCCAAGCACGCATTGCCAATGATCTGGAGCCTCTCCGTCTGATGATGGACTCTGTCATGGATCTCCTTGGCGTGGCGGCAGAAGCCCGTCCGGGCTGAGATTTCTCCCTTTTTTTTGCCTACATTGTTTACTAATTGGTCAACTACACTATTCATTCCCATCCCCACCATGAGCACGAACAAACTCGCAGGAAAAGTCGCCGTCGTCACCGGAGCCTCCAAGGGCATCGGAGCCTCCATCGCCAAGCACCTCGCCGCTGAAGGCGCGGCTGTGGTGGTGAACTACGCCTCCAGCCGCGAGGCTGGAGAAAAGGTCGCAGCGGAAATCAGCGCCGCCGGTGGAAAGGCAGTCGCCCTTCACGGAGACCTTTCCAAGCAGGAAGACGTCACACGCCTCTTCACCGAGGTGAAACAACAGTTCGGCAAGGTCGACATCCTGGTGAACAACGCGGGTGTCTACCAATTCGCTCCGCTGGAGCAGATCGATGCCGCGCATTTCCACTGGCATTTCGACCTCAATGTCCTGGGCCTTCTGCTCGCCACCAAGGAAGCGGTTGCCCTCTTCCCGGAAAGCGGTGGCAACGTGATCAACATCAGCTCGGTGGTTTCTACCGGCGCGTTCCCCGGAGCCGCGGTCTATAGCGCGACGAAGGGTGCCGTGGATGCGATCACCCGCGCGCTCGCCGCCGAACTTGGTTCCCGCGGGATCCGTGTGAACGCGATCAATCCCGGCATGGTGGAGACCGAAGGGACCCACACCGCCGGCATCTCCGGCAGCGATCTGCAGAAGCAGGTCGAAGCCGTCACTCCGCTCGGTCGCATCGGCCAGCCGCAAGATATCGCCACTGCCGCTGTCTTTTTGGCCTCCGCCGATTCGTCGTGGATCACCGGACAGACATTCCAAATCGCTGGCGGATACCGGGCATGAGCCCTCTTTTTTGGCCTAAATCTTTACCAATCAGTCAACTACTTACTCCCATGAACGTTCCTGACCGTGACGAATACCCTATTCCGGAAGCGCCGGAGCCGAAGTCGCGCTTTCACACCCGCTTGGCCTTGATGCTCGTTGGCATCGGTGCAGTTGCTGCGGGAGTCTACTATGGACCGCGTGCCTCGGCTGCCGAGTCGAAGCATGAGGCTCCGGCGATGGCGCCTGCCAAGGTGACCGTTTCCACTGTCGAGCAGCAGACGCTGGCCGAGCACCGCGAGCTGATCGGCCGCGTCGATGCGCGGGAAACCGTGGAGATCCGTCCACGCGTTCCCGGCCATATCGATGACGTTCGTTTCCAAGCCGGCAGTGTGGTCGAAAAGGGCGACATCCTGTTCGTGATCGATCCTCGCCAATACCGCGCCCAAGTGGACCTTGCCGCGGCCGCCGTCGAGCGCGCCAAGGTCCGCGTGGGGATTGCGGAGAGCGAGGCGAAGCGAACCGGCAGCCTGCTTGCCACCCGCGCCGTTTCGGTGGAGGAATCGGACACGCGCAACTCGCGTCTCGCCGAAGCCCGCACCGATCTGTCCGCCGCCGAAGCCACCCTTGTCAGTGCGAAGCTCAATCTCGAATACACCGAGGTCCGCGCTCCGATCCGTGGCAAGGTCAACCGGGCCTTGGTCACGGCAGGCAACCTCGTTTCGAGCGAGAACCTGCTGACGACGGTGGTGTCGACCGGCGACGTTTACGTTTACGCGGACGTCGATGAGAATACCGCGCTGGCCTTCGATCGCCTGCGCCGTGAGAAGAAGATGGGCGAAGGCCAGCTGATGGTGGAGATGCAGGTCGGTGACGAGAAGGATTACCCGCACAGGGGCTTCATCGAGTCCGCCGACAATCGCGTCGATGCGGCCACCGGCACCCTGGTCTATCGCATGATCTTCTCGAATGAAGACGAGTCGCTGGTCCCCGGTCTCTATGCCCGTGTCCGCCTCCCTGTTAGTGCGCCTGCGCCAGCCCTGCTGGTGAGCGAGCGTTCGATCGGCACGAATCAAAGCCAGAAGTTCGTGCTGACCGTGAAGCCTGACAACACCGTCGCCTACCGCACGGTGAAGCTCGGCCCGGTGCTGCAAGGCAAGCGTGTGATCCGCGAGGGCATCGAGCCCGGCGACCGGGTCATCGTGAATGGCCTGCAACGCGTCACCGCCGGCATGATCGTGGATCCTGCCGTCGCGAACTGAAGTCACCTCGCACTGAGGTTTTATAGGAACCGTAGGCGCGTTCGTGAGAACGCGGAAGGGAGCTTCTTGCCCTGAGCTTGGGCTCTCCCGTGGTCTGACCACCGCGCCTACGGTCCTTTTGCCGGCTTATCGAACAAGCCGCGCCAAGTCCCCTCTGTCCTCCTGAAATGAACTTTTCCGATTTCTTCATCAAGCGCCCGATCTTTGCCGGGGTGCTATCCATCGTCATCTTCCTCGTCGGCGCGATCGCGCTGTGGAAGCTGCCGGTCAGCGAATATCCCGAGGTCATCCCGCCGACCGTTGTGGTGCGGGCGACTTATCCAGGTGCCAATCCGCAGACGATCGCGGAGACCGTTTCCACGCCGCTCGAGCAAGCGATCAACGGGGTGGAGAATTCCATCTACATGTATTCGCAGGCGACCAGTGACGGGGTGATGACCCTGACGGTCACCTTCAAGCTCGGCACTGATCCCGACCTCGCGCAGGTGCAGGTGCAAAACCGCGTCTCGCAGGCACTGCCAAAGCTGCCCGAGGAAGTGCGGCGTCTCGGTGTGACGACGATCAAGAGCTCGCCCGACCTCACGATGGTCGTGCACTTGCTTTCGCCCGATGGCCGTTACGACGACGTCTACGTTCGCAACTACGCGACGCTCCAGGTGCGTGATGTGCTCACCCGTTTGCCAGGCGTTGGCCAGGTTCAGCTTTTCGGTTCCGGTGACTATGCGATGCGCATCTGGCTGGACCCGAACAAGGTGGCATCACGCGGCATGACGGCCGGTGACGTGGTCAATGCGATACGAGAGCAGAACGTCCAGGTGGCTGCCGGTGCGGTGGGGCAACAGCCGAATCCGCAGGCAAGCGACACGGAATTGCTCATCAATACCAAGGGCCGCCTCGTATCCGAGGAGGAGTTCGGTGACATCGTGCTGAAAGTAGGCGCGCACGGCGAGCGCACGCTTTTGAGGGACGTGGCACGCGTCGAACTCGGTGCATCGGAATACGCGCTGCGGTCGTTGCTGAGTAACAAGACTGCGGTCGCCATACCGATTTTCCAGCTTCCCGGATCGAACTCCATCGCGCTGTCGAATGCCGTCCGCACCAAGATGGAGGAACTGAAGAAGGACTTCCCGGATGGGCTCGACTATAAGATCGCCTACGACCCGACGGTCTTCGTCCGCCACTCGATCGAGGCGGTGGTGCACACGTTGCTAGAGGCAATCGTGCTGGTGGTGCTGGTGGTGATTCTTTTCCTCCAGACCTGGCGGGCATCGATCATTCCGCTGGTCGCGGTGCCGGTGTCGTTGGTGGGTACTTTCGCGGTGATGCTCGCCCTTGGGTTCTCGATCAATGCGCTCTCGCTCTTCGGGCTCGTGCTTGCGATCGGTATCGTCGTCGACGACGCCATCGTGGTGGTGGAGAACGTGGAGCGGAATATCTCGCTCGGGCTTTCGCCGTTTGAGGCGACGAAGAAGGCGATGCGAGAGGTGACGGGGCCGATCGTTGCGACCGCGCTGGTGCTGTCGGCGGTGTTCATTCCCACGGCATTCATCACCGGCTTGAGCGGCCAGTTCTACAAGCAGTTCGCGATCACGATCGCGATCTCGACGATCATCTCGGCCTTCAATTCGCTCACGCTGTCGCCAGCCCTTAGCGCGCTGCTGTTGCGTGATCACCATGCGCCTAAGGACCGGCTCACGCGGATCATGGATACATCCTTCGGATGGCTGTTCCGCCCCTTCAATCGCTTCTTCGAGTGGTCATCGAACAAATACTCCGCCGGCGTGCAACGGCTGGTGCGCCGCGGCGGGATCGCGCTGATCGTCTATGCGGGCCTTCTGTTCCTGACGTGGTCGACCTTCAAGCGCATTCCCGCGGGCTTCGTGCCGGCGCAGGACAAGCAATACCTGGTGGCCTTCGCCCAGCTTCCCGAGGGCGCCTCGCTCGAACGCACTGATGAAATCATCCGCAAGATGGGGGACATCATGCTGAAGCATCCTGGCGTGCAGGACTCGATTGCCTTCCCGGGTCTTTCGATCAACGGCTTCACCAATAGCCCGAACTCCGGCATCGCGTTCGTGAGCCTCAAGTCCTTCGAAGAGCGCAAGGGGCCGGGCATGTCCGGCAAGGAAATCGCGGCACAGCTTCAGGCTGAGTTTGGCCAGATCCAGGGTGCGTTTGTTGCGGTGTTTCCGCCTCCGCCTGTGAACGGTCTTGGTACTACGGGTGGCTTCAAGCTCTACATCGAGGATCGCAATGGTGCGGGCTACGATGAGCTTTACACGGCGGCCCAGGCGTTGCTGGCGAAGGCGAACCAGACGCCAGGGCTGGCGGGCATGTTCTCGGGCTTCACCGTGAACACGCCGCAACTCCTCGCTGACGTGAACCGCGCCAAGGCGAAGCAGCAGGGCATTCCGCTCGGTAATATCTTCGAGGCGATGCAGGTGAACCTCGGGTCGCTTTACGTCAACGACTTCAACCGCTTTGGCCGCACGTATCAGGTGGTTGCTCAGGCCGACTCAGAGTTCCGCACCCGTGCTGAAGATGTCGCAAGGCTGCGCACCCGCAATGACAAGGGCCAGATGGTCCCACTCGGCTCGGTGCTGGAAGTGAAGGAGACCTACGGCCCCGACCGCGCGATGCGCTACAATGGCTATCCTGCTGCTGACCTCCAGGGTGGGCCAGCGCTTGGCTTCAGCTCGGGCCAGGCAGAGGCGCTCATGGAAAAGGTTGCCGCCGAGACCTTGCCGAAAGGCATGACGCTCGATTGGACTGACCTGACCTATCAGAAGATCCTCGCGGGCAATACCGGCATGCTGGTGTTCCCGATCAGCATTCTGCTGGTGTTCCTGGTGCTGGCAGCGCAGTACGAGAGCTTCCGGCTGCCCTTCGCCGTGTTGCTCATCGTGCCGATGGCGCTGCTGTCCGCGATGGTCGGTGTGTGGCTGACCGATGGCGACAACAACATCTTCACGCAGATCGGCCTGATCGTGCTGATTGGCTTGGCGGCGAAGAATGCGATCTTGATCGTCGAGTTTGCCGTTCACTTGCGAGAGCAGGGCAAGAGCGTGGTCGAGTCCGCGGTGGAAGCCGCGCGCCTGCGCCTGCGGCCGATCCTGATGACCTCGATCGCCTTCATTGCCGGTGTGTATCCGCTCGTCGCTGCGACCGGTGCCGGCGCGGAGATGCGTCACGCGATGGGTGTCGCAGTCTTCTCCGGAATGATCGGTGTCACTGTCTTCGGCCTGCTGCTCACGCCGGTGTTCTATGTGGTGCTCGCAAAAATCGGTGCCAACAAGCAAGCCGCCGCTCCTGCCATCGATGCCTGAGGCTTGATTCCTAGATTCTCAATCCTGGCCGACAAAAGTGTCGGCCCTCCTTAAAGATGAAAACTTCACGTATTCTGCTGCTGTCCGCAGCCCTCTTTACCTCTTGCTCCTTTGAGCCTGCGCTCGACAAGCCGGGCGTCGAGGTGGTGCCCGTCAGCTTCTCTGGCAGCGGCAGCGGTTCCGCTTCCGCCACACTGGATTGGCGCTCGTTTTTCACCGATCCGCGCTTGAAGAAGCTGGTCTCCCTCGCACTTGAGCACAACCGCGACCTGCGGGTCGCCACATTGAACGTGGAGCAAGCGCGTGCCCAGTACGGGATCTCTCGTAGTGCACTGTTTCCGACCGTTGATTTGTCCGCCACTGGCTCACGACGGCGGACACCGGGCTCGACCGTCTCCGGGGGGACGGCGGTCGAGTCCCGGAACTACGATGTCTCGGTGGGAGTCACTTCCTATGAGCTCGATCTTTTCGGACGCGTTCGCAGCCTGAATCACGCCGCGCTGGAAAGCTACTTCGCCAGCGATGCCGCGCGGGTCGGTGCGCAGATCTCGCTCGTTTCGGAAGTAGCCTCGCGCTACCTGAATGAGCGTGCCTTGTTGGAAGAGATCGAGCTTTCCGAACAGACGCTCGTTTCGGTGAGCAAGACTTACGATCTCACCCGCATGCGTTTCGAGGCTGGCGACGTGTCGGAGCTGGATTCCCGCTCGGTTGAGATCCAGGTGAAGACCGCTGAAGCGAATCTTGCGGCCTATCGCCAGCAACTTGCGGAGACGCACAACGCGTTGGCATTCCTGATCGGCACCGCACTGCCTTCGAATCTCCCCGAAGGCAGAAGCCTGGAACAAGCGCTCGTCTCCGATTTACGTGGCGGTGTCCCGTCGGACTTGCTGGCGCGCCGTCCCGATATTCTGGAAGCCGAGCATCAGCTTCGGGTGGCGAATGCGAACATCGGTGCCGCACGCGCGGCCTTCTTCCCGCGGATCACGCTGACGGGTGGAGCTGGCACGGCTAGCAAGAGCCTTGGCGATCTGTTCCAAAACGGCAGTTCCGCGTGGGCGTTCTCGCCACAGATCAGCGTGCCGATTTTCGACGGCGGCTATAACAAGTCGAATCTTGAGGTCGCTGAGGTGCGCAAGCAGATCGGAGTCGCGCAGTATGAGAAGGCGATTCAGACCGCCTTCCGTGAGGTGTCGGATGGCCTCGTCGCGCGCTCGGGGCTCAATGGCCAGGTTGCCGCCTATGAGGGCCTCGTTGCAGCGCAGCAAAAGCGCTTCGACCTCGCCGACGCGCGCTACCAGCAGGGGGTGGACAGCTACTTCCAGGTGCTGGATGCTCATCAGGACCTCTACGCCGCACGCCAGATCCTGATCCGGCTGCGGCTTGCCCGCCTGACCAATGCTGTTGGACTCTACAAGGCGCTTGGTGGCGGCTGGTGAACTGAAATCGGCCTCGACCATGGCGGGTCCATGGGCACGATTGTTCCTGAAGCCCATGCCCGCCACCGCCACCCGACTTGCCGCGTTCACGGAATCCGTGATTCGCGGCACCACCCGTCTCGCCAATCAACATGGCGCGATCAATCTCGCGCAGGGCTTCCCGGATTTCGATCCGCCGGAGGAATTGTTAGGCGCGTTGGAGAAGGCGGCGCGCGGACCGCATCACCAGTATGCGGTCACGTGGGGTGCGCCGCGTTTCCGGGATGCCTTGGCGCGAAAGATCTCGCGCTTCACCGGGCTGGAGGTGGATCCGGATCGTCATCTCGTCGTTACGTGCGGCAGCACCGAGGCGATGATGGTGGCCATGATGACGGCCTGCAATCCGGGCGACAAGGTGATCGTCTTCTCGCCCTTCTATGAGAACTACGCGGCGGATGCGATCTTGTCCGGAGCGGAGCCGATCTATGTCGCGCTGCATCCGCCGGATTTCGGATTCGATCGCGATGAGCTGACGAAGGCGTTCCAACAGAAGCCGAAGGCGATCGTTGTCTGCAATCCTTCCAATCCGACCGGCAAGGTTTTCACGCGCGATGAGCTGATGTTCATCCTGCAGCTTGCGGAAGAACATGATGCCTTCGTGATCATGGATGAGCCGTATGAGCACATTGTCTTCGCGCCGCATGAGCATGTCTATGCCGCGGCCTTGCCGGGTGCTGCGGAGCGGGTGATCACCTGCAACTCGCTTTCGAAGACCTATTCGATCACCGGCTGGCGGCTGGGCTATGTTCATGCGGCGCCAGAGGTGATCGCGCAGGCGCGGAAGGTGCACGATTTCCTCACCGTGGGTGCAGCGGCGCCCTTGCAAGAAGCGGCGGTTGCGGGACTTGAATTGCCGGACAGCTACTATGCTGGACTGCGTGATCTTTATACCGCGAAGCGCGATGTGTTCCTTGGCTACTAGAAGGAGCTCGGCCTGCCCTTCACTGAGCCGCAAGGCGCGTACTACGTGATGCTTGATATCTCCTCATTCGGCTTCGCGACGGACACCGAGGCGTCCGAGTGGCTGATCAAGGAGATCGGCGTTGCTGGAGTCGCAGGATCGAGTTTCTTCCGCGAGCCGGTGCACAATTTCATCCGTTTTCACTTTGCCAAGAGTGAGGGCATCCTTCGCGCAGCGGGTGAGAAGCTGCAGGCGCTTCGGGCGAAATAAAAAAACCGCGGGCACAACGTGGTGCGCCGCGGTGAGTTGGGAGCGTTTATGCGGATGCTTCAGAAGCCTTCGAAGAAGTGCGACTGGACCTTGTCCGAGGAGGTTTTCACCGCGGTATCGATCGCACGATAGAGGGCATCCTTTCCATCTCCATCGATGGCGACTCCGTCACCCGGGTTGATCACCGGGACAGCAGAGCGCCATAGGATCTTCTGATCAGTGGTGGAATACATCGCGCCCTGCATGGGAGCGATCGCACTGCTGCCTGAAAGCGGGATGAAGGCATATACCAGCTTGGCGCGACCAACGGCAGGCATCGAGAGGTAGATGGCGGCGTCGTAGCCGTTGAGATAGCTGCCAGTTCCCGGGATGGGCTTCGCGGTCGTGGGCTTGGCGGTGGTAGGATTGATGTCCTTGTAGGTCGGATGCACCGACGGCAGATGGGTGGCCTTGTAGCCGTAGCTGCTCAGGCGCTTGGCGAATTGCTTGCCGGCCTCATCCAGCTTGGCTTGAGAGGGGTATCCCTCAAGTTCGCGACGGCCGCCGGTGGCCATGGCGTGATTGGCGGCCATGTCGAGCAGGCCCTGGTTGCCCACGTGGTGAACCGAGGCGACGGGAGCTTGCATGGTGATGACGGCAACCTTCAGCTGGCGATTCGCCTTGAAGGATGAGTCCACCGGCACGGGGCCGTAGCAGCTTGCCAGCGCAAGCGAGGCGATGGCGACGGGCAGGAACAGCAGACGACGGAGTTGATGTGATAATCGGGGGAGGTTCATGCGGCCCGAAAAATCTGGTTAGGACACATGTTGTCAACTCTGGAGAGATGTCGTTTCGCTGCCGCCGCACCAAAAACGCCGTCCCCTGGCTTTCCTGGGGACGGCGTTATCTTAAGCGGAGAATGCAGATGCTTCCCGTTACTTCAGCGGGATCGAGATGTCGGATCCAATGAGTTGGATCGCGCTGTCGGAGCAGCTTTCGATGCGCTTCAGCACGTGGCTGACAGCTTCGCGGGCAGGCTTGGGAAGGGCGGCGAGTTTTGCGTCGCCGAGGGTAGCCTTGATCGCTTCCGAAACCGGAGAGATCACGCGTCCCATCTTCACGATGTCGTCGTCCGCTGGCTTTTCAGGTTGGGCGAAGATGCCTTCGAGGGCGCTCTTCGGCTCGGGGACGAGTTTGATCGCATCGGCATCCACGCCGCACTTGCTGGCGGCGAAAGCGACCGCTTCACCGAGTCCACCGAGTTCGTCGACGAGGCCGAGTTCGAGGGCGCGCTTGCCGGTGTAGACGCGGCCGCCTGCCATGCCTTCGAGCTCGCCCTTCAGGCGCGTTCCACGGCCGGCTTCGATGCGCTTCTTGAAGGTGCCATAGACCTGGAGCATCGATTCACGGACGAGCTTGGCTTCATCTTCGGTGAAGGGATGGAACATCGACTGCGCGCCGGCGTTCTTGCCGCGCTGGGTGGCGTCGGTGGTGATGCCGAGCTTTTCCATCGCGCCGCCGAGGACGAGCTTCATGCCGACCACGCCGATCGAGCCGGTGATGGTGCCTTCTTCCGCGAAGATGCGGTTGCCACCACTGGAAATGTAGTAGCCGCCGCTGGCTGCGACGCCACCCATGGAGACCACGAAGGGACGGCCGCTGGCTTTCCATTCATCGGTGGCTTCCCACAGCACCTCGCTGGCGAGGGCGGATCCGCCGGGTGAATCGACGCGCAGCACCAGCGCCTTCGCGTGCTGGTCCTTGATGAGCTTGAGAATCTGGGCACGGACCGGGGCGATAGATTCGCTGGAGATTTCACCTTCGAAGGGAACCACGGCGATGTAGTCGGTCTTGGCAGACTTCGACTTGTCGCTTTCGAACATCAGCCTGAAGACATCGAGCATGCCGCTGATTTCCGGGCCGTCGAGGTCGGGAAGCTCATACTTGCGGTCGAACTTGGCACCTTCGTAGGCGGCTTTGACGGCGGTGGCGAAGTCGGTGCGGTGCTTCAGGTCATCGACGAGTCCCGCGTCTTTAGCCTGCTGCGCGGTAAAGGTGCCGAGGTCGACGAGCGAGCGGAGTTTCTCTGCGGGCACCTTGCGGCCTTCGGAAACCTCAGCGACGAGTTGGTCGAAGATGCCGCCGATCAGCTCTTCCTTCTGTTGCTTGGCAAATTCGCTGGGGCCGGTGCGGTAGTATTCTTCGCCGAAGCTCTTGAAGTCGCCGATGTGGATGACGTCGGCCACGACGCCGGCCTTGTCGAGCAGGCCCTTGAAATACATCGACTCGGAATAGATGCCGCTGAGGGAGACATCGCCTTCCGGCATGAGGGTAAAGTGATTCGCCGCGGAGCCGAGTAGGGCGGTGCCATTGCTGAGGGAGTCAGTGTAGAGCCAGACGTCTTTCCCGGCGGCACGCACGGCCTGGAGGCGGCGGCGGAGTTCCTGAATCTGGGAGAGCCCGAGTTGGGCATCGTCGGCATCCACCACCACGGCCTTCACCTTCGGGTCGGCGGCGGCCTTTTTCAGGCTGCGGGTCAGGTCGAAGAGGGTGAGCGGGCGGTTGGGCTCGATTTCCAGTCCTCCGAGCAGCGATGCTTCGGAGCGGCCGGATTCGGAAATGGTGCCTTCGAGGTCGTAGATGGCGACGACCGGCTTTTCTTCGGCCGCGGCGAGCGGCAGCGCGGCGAGGAGGCAGAGAGCAATGGTGGTTTTCATGATCACGACGATACTTCGCGCCGGGGAAGCGGCAGGTTACACGGGATTTGTGCGTTGTTTCGGTTTCCAGTCAACGGAATCGCTGGATCAGACATTAGAAGGGAAACCCATGCGTTGCCTCGCCGTCCTGCTGCTGACCCTTCTTTCCGCCAACGCCCGGCCGTGGACGGACGACGTGCTGTATTTCGTCCTGACGGACCGTTTCCACGATGGCGACCCGGCGAACAACACGCCGGCGGGGAGCGACCCGCTGCTCTACGATCCGCTGCAGAAGAATATCGGCATGTACCAAGGCGGCGACCTGCGCGGCTTGGAGCAGGCGATCGAGAGCGGCTACTTCACTGATCTCGGCGTGACGGCGCTGTGGATCACGCCGCCGGTGAAGAATGTGTGGCGTTCCGGGTATGACCTCGGGGGATGGAAGACAGGCTACCATGGGTATTGGGCGCAGGACTTCCTGGATATCGATCCGCACCTGACCAGTGCGGTATCGATGAAGGGCGAGAAGTATCCTGATGGTGCCGAGGGGCGGATGCGGCACTACCGCGACTTCGTGGCGCTCGCTCACTCGAAGGGCCTGAAGGTGGTGCAGGACGTGGTGCTGAACCACGCGGGCCCGGTGTTTTTCTACGACGTCAATGGCAACGGTGCCTTCGACAATCAAGCGAAGGAGGAATGGGTGCAGCCCTTCAAGCGCGATGGATTTTATCCGAACGCGATGTGGATGGACATTGCGAAGTGGAACTTGGAGAAGGCCCAGCCGGATGGACCGCGTGAGTTGTTAGGAAAGAGGATCGCGACGAAGGGCGTGCTGGCGGATCTATCGAGCTACGGGCGGAAGGGCTTCTCGTCGGACAGTCTTGGCAAGTCGGATGGGGAGGAGATCGAGTGTGACTTCTTTTCGCTGCGCGACCTGTGGACGGCGCCGGATAGCGATCACTTCGACCGGCTGGTGAATGAGTTCGTGGAGATCTACGCGTTCTATTTGCTCAATGTGGGAGTGGATGGCCTGCGGATCGATACGGTGAAGCATGTGCACCATGAGTTCTGGGATGCGTTCACCGAGCGGCTCCGCAAGCGGCTGGGAGCGAAGGCGAAGGACAAGCTGCTGTTCGGCGAAGTCTACGATGGCGATCCGAAGAAGCTCGGTGTCTACACGTGGCGCAGCGACGCACCGGCGCGGAAGGAGCCCTGTCTCGACTCGGTGCTGGACTTCCAGACCTGTTTTGCGGCGCGGGAATACCTTCGGCATGAAGGCGGCGAGTACGGGAGTGCCGCGAAACTGGAGCGGGCGATGAAGGCTTTCCGCGGAGCTGAAGGCGACCGACCGTATTACAATCCCAACCCGGGGCCGGATGGGAAGAACGCGCGGGAGAAGTCAGTCACGTTCATCGAGAACCACGACGGCTTGAATCGTTTCCGCGTGGCCGGCGTGACAGCGGAGAGGAACGATCTGGCCCAAGCGCTGGTGATGACTTTGCCGGGGATCCCCTGCATTTACTACGGCGCAGAAGTCGCCCTGCACGATACGAAAGGGAAGGTCGGGCAAGACACGGAGTCGGGTCGGCTGACCTTGTTCCCACGTGAAGCCGAAGCAAAGCTGTCGGAATTGAAGGAGGAGCCTTCCTTCAAGGTCATCTCGCGAGCGGCGGCGCTGAGGGCGGAGTTGCCCGTGCTGCGTGACGGCGAGTTCAGGCCGCTGTGGGTGGATAGCCCGCAGAGTGGCGAGGATGACGGGGTGTTCGCCTTCTGCCGCGAGAAGAAGGACGGGAAGGTCATAGTGGTCTTCAATGCGGCGGCCGAGCCGCGCACGCCCAAGCTACCCGCCGCGGACTTCCCCGCGGGCACGAAGCTGGGCGTCACGCCGGTCTGCGGGACGAGCCCGGTTTCCCAAGCCACGGTGGGCCCGGACGAGCGGGTTGAAGTCGCCTTGGGACCCAACACGGCCGTCATCCTCCAGCGAATCGTGGAGCCGGTTCGGGCAAAGTAGTTCGCTTTTCCTAAATTTCGCGGTATTCCGGGGGCGTGACCTCCCAAGAAAAAGGCAATTGGATCCGCCGGCTCTTCACCCTCGGCCTCCTTCTCGTCGCTGCGGCGGCGGGGGTGTATTTCGCGATGCCGGACGGGTGGGGAAAGGCTGACGGGACGAAGAAGAAATTCGGCCTGCAGCTGACCAGCCGGAACCTGGGCGAGGTCCTCGCATCGAAGAACAAGCTGACCGTCATCAACATGATGGTGGATGGGAGTCCGGACTCGAAGAAGCTTCAGGAGATCCTCGAGAAGCTGCAGCCGAAGTATGGCGAGAAAGTGGTGATGGCCGAACTCGACGTGGAGGCCGAGCCCGATTTCGCCGAGCGCCACGGGGTGAAAAAGGAAGGATTCGCCGGGCAGCTTGATTTCTACGCAAACAGTCAGAAACTCGAGCAGCTCACCGGTCAGACCGATCCGCTGGTAGTTGAAAAGACCATCGATCGCCTGCTGGCGGGGCTGGTCCAGCGAATCAGCAAGGACTGGCTGCCGGAGGTGCCCGGCATGCAGCGCACGCAAGGAAACCAAGCGCAGGAAGTGCTCAAGATCCACCCGTCCGAACCTGCCAAACCATCCCGAAAACCATGAGAATCCAGCTCGCGAGTTCCTTGATCCTGCTGCTTGCGGTGTCTTCTTGTGAGAGTGCCAAGGGTCCGCTTTCCAAATCGAAGACCTCCGCAGCGCCGAAACCTGCTGCCTGCACGTCCGCCGCTTCCTCGGGGCACATGCCGGCGGTGCAGGAACTGGAATCCGCCGGTTACGACTCCTTCATCACCACGCCGGGTCGCCTGATGGTGGTGGATTTCCACGCCGATTGGTGCGGCCCGTGCAGGAGGCTGGGCCCGGTGCTGGAGCAGGTCGCGGGAGAATTCCCGGGGAAGGTCTGCATCGGCAGGGTGAACGTCGATAACGCCCGCGAGATCGCGGAGCGCGAAGGCGTCCGCGGCATCCCGGACGTGCGGATCTTCCGCGACGGCAGGCAGGTCGACCAGTTTGTCGGCGTGGTCGATGCGGGAACGATTCGCGAGCTGCTCCGGAAACACAGCGAGGATCTCCAGGTCGCACAGGCCGCGGAGCCGAAGCGGAGATCCAGCGAATAGGTCCGCTGCTAAGCTTGGATCAGCGCTGCCGTCCGTCGGTCATCGTGATCGGTTTGATCAGTCCCTTGAGGTCGTAGTCCACTTTTTCCACGGCGATCTTCCGGCCGCCTCGGTAGGGCGGGTCTTTCCGTCCGGTTTCCCAGCGGTGATAGACGATGTACCACTGCCGGGTCACGAGATCCTCGACGAAGGAGTGATGCCCAGGGCCCTGGTGCTTGTCATCGCTACCGAGGATTTCGCCGCGGTATTCCCACGGGCCGGTGGGTGAGGGAGCGGTGCAGTAGTGGACGGAGTAGGTGCTGTCGTTCCACTTCCCGTGGCTGTAGCTGAGATAGTAGGTCTTCCCCTTCACGTGCATGAAGACTCCCTCGGTGAAGTTCTTCGGTTGCTCGATGTCCACCTCGCGCTTGAAGCTGACCATGTCGTCCGCCATTTCAAAGACCCGCAGTTTCGCGCCCGCGCTGCCGCCGGCGTAGAACCACGATTTGCCGGTGGCGGGGTCGGTGAAAACCATCGGGTCGATGGCTTCGAAGCCATCGCCGCCGGTCAGCAGTGGCTTGCCGCTATCGGTGAATGGGCCGGCGGGCGAGGTGCCGACGGCGACGCCGATGCGGCTGGGGGTCGGGTTCTGTGGACCGACCGAGTAGTAGAAGTAGAACTTGCCCTTCTTTTCCGCGAGCGCCGGGGCCCAGGCACCGTGGTAGGGAGCGCCATCGGCTTTCACCCACGGGATCTTGTCGAGATCGAGGATGGTGCCCTCGCGTCGCCACGAACGCAGGTCGGCGGAGCGGTAGGCGGCGAAGATCGGCTCCCGGCTGTGCGGCTCGGTGGGATACATCCAGAAGGTCCTTCCGACCACGGCGGCGTGTGGGTCTGCGCCGTCCATCACCGGATTTGCGGTGAGCGGGGAAATGAGGAGGATCAGAGGAAGGAACAGGCGCATGGGGTGACTACCGGAGCCGGGAAGATGATCTTCCCCGCGCGGCAGAAATCCAGCCGTTCATTTGGATACCGGTTCAAGCGTCTGTTCCTCGACCGTTCCGTCCTTCTGGATGATCGAGAATTTCCCGCCGCTGCGGAGGGCGAGTTCCTTCATCGGCCCGATCGCGTCGGGCTCCATCATGGCGATGGAATTGATGATGGTCTTCTTGCTCTTGGCCCGCCGGCCCATTTTCTCGGCGATGTTCATCGACTCGCTGCCGGACACACCGTCGGTCATGAAGAAGATCAGGTCCGGCGCGGGAGAAAGTCCCAACGCCATCTCCAGCGGGCCTTCCCACGAGGTGCCGTATTGGAGGGGAGTTTGCTGGATGGCGTCCAGTGAGTCGGCGATGCGGGCGGGATCCGCCTTCGTCCAGTAGACGCTGCGCGAGTGGCCCTTTTCCATCTCCCAGACCGGACGATCCTTGGCGATCCCCCACTTGTAGGTGCGGCTGCCGGAGCGGACCGTGGCTTCGCGACGGAGGTTGTCCATTTCGACCTTGTCGCCTGCGAGCCACGCGGGGCCGGCGAAGAAGAAGATCTGGTATTCCTTGTCGAGGCCGAGTCCCGCGATGCTCCGCTTCAGCTCGGTGCGCAGCAGCTCGATGCGCTTGCCCTGCATGGAGAGCGAGTAGTCGATCACATAGGCGACGCGTTTGCCGCGAGTGGTCTGATTGAAGAAGGTGACGGCGCCGCCTTGGCCGAGTCCCTTGCCGGTGCCGACTCCGGGACCGCTGCCAATTCCGGTGCCATTTCCCCCGCCGCTGCCGCCTCCACTGCCTCCGCCGGAACCGGCACCCGCGGACAGATCCGGCAGCGAGGATGACATCGGTGTCGGATTGGAATCCGGCAGCACGATGTCCGAAATCGCGGTGCTGACGATGGTGCGGGACATCGACGCCGCCATCTTCTGCTGAGCCCGGGCCTGCTGCTGGATGCGGTGTCCGCCATCGCCTCCACCGCCGCCGCCCTTGCCGCTGAAATCCGGCGGTGCGTCGACCGGTGGCGTGACGAGCGTGTAGAAGGCGAAGATCGCGAGCGCGATGAAGCAGACGTGGATGAGGATGGAGATGAAGAATGCGCCTGCTCCCAAACGAGCGAACGTTTGCTTCCAGGTTTTGGTCGGAGCATCGACGACGAGCGGCTCGTCCGGTTCCAGTTCGTCTGGCTCAAGTTCGGAATGATTCATGAATCCCACGGAGATTTACCTGCGTGGCGGAACGAGAGGGCGTTCCGCTATCTTGGAGGAAATCCCGGGGAAACTTTAGCGGCTCGTTGTGTCAGTGGCTAAATGCCGGAAGCACGACGTGTGGATCGCGTAACTCGTGCAAGCGGGCGAGGCCGGTCCGAACGTCGCGGAGAATCTCCCCGAGCTGGTGGCGATGGGGCGCGCCCTCATTCACCAACCGCAGCAACACGCGTTCGAGCCTGAGGTCGCAACGTTCGCACTCGCGCGGCAGACCTTCGAGGAAGGTCGGGAAACGGCGGTTCACCAAGGTCATCCACAGCTGCTGGAAATCGGCTTCGCCGCTGAAGCCGAAGTCGGGAACATCGCCGTTTTCGTCGATCAGGCCGGCGATGCGGTCGGCTTGTTCATTCCGCTCGTCAGCGAAGGTCTGGCAGACCTTGGCGAGGAGCCGGGACTCCGAAAGCCGGGAAGCGTGGCGATAGGCGATGGCCGCATCAAGGGTGCGGGTCAGGGCGGTCTGGAGGGTGACGAAGGGGGCTTGGGTTGGCAGGCGCAACTCGTACATGGCCGATCATCCTCGCATGTGTCGTGCCTGATGTCATGAGCGAGATTTCAGCTATTTTCCAAGAGGTCATTTGACGTCACGATTTCGTCGCAGAGCAGGCTGCAATTTTGGCGTCTTTCCGCGTGGCGCTTTGCCATCAGGAGATAGGTTGCCAGCCGGTCCCGGCACGGCGGAAATCCATGACGCTGCATTCGATGAAACGAGTTTGATCGAAGCGATGAAGCACGATGCGGAGCGAGTCGCCGTCGTGATGAATCATGTGGAAACCGGGCGGCTCTCCCTGCAGGCGGGTGGAGCAAACGGTGGGAGCCTGGGAAACGATCGTCGACCATTTCGCGTCTTTGCCGACGATGCCGATGAGGGACTGGTGGAAGTGTCCGCACAGGACCAGATCGACGTGCGATGCCGTGAGCAGGGAAACCAAGGCGGGCAGCGGTTTCACGACGTCGCGGCGGTGGTCGGGTGGGGCCAGCAGCGGGTGATGCAGCGTGAGGATGCGGAGGCCCGGCGAGGGTGAGGCGAAGCGCGAGGCGGCGCGCTGGAGCTGTGCTTGTGAAAGAATGCCCTTCGACCAGTCCAATTGCGGACCGATGCCGCGGCTGCTATTCAAGCCCACGATCTCGATGCTGCCCTTGCGCAGTATGGGTTCTAGGTCCGGCCCGAAGGTTTCGCGATAGCGGCGGAAGGGTCGGAAGACACGGTCGAACGGTTGATTGAAGGCGGGGATGTCGTGGTTGCCGGGGATGACGAAATGCGGCTGGGGGAGCTGGTCGACGAAGGACTTCGCGGCAGCGAGTTCCGACCGGCGAGCGCGCATGGTCAGGTCGCCGCTGAGCACGGTGAGGTCCGGGGCGAGTTCCGCGGCACAGTCGAGGAAGGAACGGGCCGTCGCTTCATCGGCCGCACCGAAGTGCGGGTCGGAAAGATGGAGCAGGCGGGTCATTTGGCCGGGGCGAGATTTTCTGCCGTGGTCAGCACATGCAAGTGCCGTGGAAGGATGGTGAGTTTCAAGGGCAGGGCGAGGCGGAGGATTTCGCCATCGATCATCACCGAAAGGTGCTTCCGCCGACGGGCCGAGAGTTCGAGGGAAGATGCCTGAAGCATGGTCAGTTCGGGATTCTCCTCTTGCCGTCCGAAAATATAGTCCAGCATGCCGCGCAGTGCGGCGGCGGCATGGCGCTGGCGGCCGATGTAGGCGGTGAGCTTGCCGGAGGTGAAATCGGTGCGCGCCGGAACCAAGCCGGCAGTCGCGCGATAGCGGCCGGGGACGAAGGCGGAGAACTTGGTGCGCGCGCGGCCTTCGATGCCATCGCCTTGCCATGTCAGGTCGATCGGTCGGGACTCGGCGAAGGTGCGAGGCAAGGCGGTGATTACCTTGAAGGCTTTCTTCCACCAGTGCCCGCCGTGGTCGCGGCGCTCGAAGGTCTTCGCGAACTCGGGGTAGAAGCCGAGGATGGTGGTGCAGAGGCAGGCGCGACCTGCGACTTCCAGCACGTCGATCGCGTGGACTTCGGCTTTGGCGAGGAAAGTGGCGGCACCCGGGATATCAAGCGGCACGCCGAGGTCGCGGGCGGCGAGATTGAAGGTGCCCATGGGCAGGATCCCGAGCGGGATGCCGGTGCCGCTCAAGGATTTCGCCGCGGCGGAGACGGTGCCATCGCCGCCGGCGATGATCAGGGATGCGGGCTGGATCTTCACCACCTCCTGGAGGGCGGCATTGATCTTTTCGGGAGCTACAATCTTTGACTCGATCCTGTGGCCGATCTCGCGGAAGGCGGTGGTGACGGTGGCGCAGACTTCGTCGGGTTTCAGGCCGCGGTCGTTTCCGCCAGAGCCACGGTTGAGGAGGAGAATGGACTTACGCATTGGCAGCGTTGTCTCAACAGCCCGCGTGCCCGGACGCTTCCGGCAGAGCCAGCCCTGTTCTGAAAGGGTCTTTGCAGAATGAGGGGAAACGCTCTCTCGTGCGAAATGCCACCGGCGAAAAAGACGGATCGCACAATGCAATTTCGGGCAGGTTTCTCAAGGCGGTGAATCCTTGGAATTTCAACGTTTCGCCGTTTGGTCCGGGGTCTGCAAAAAAGGATCCACCATGAACCCGATCCTCTTGCCCAAAACCTTCGTTTGCCGCCGCTCCGTTGAAGGAGTGCGCCTGCCCGTCCGTCTGGTCCTGGTCGCCTTGTTGCTGGGATCGGTAACCGCAGGACTCAGCTCTTGCGCGACGACCCGCGGCGTTGGCCGCGACGTCCAAACCGCTGGTCAGAAGATTGAAAAGGCTGCTTCGCACTGAAGCTTGAGCACTCCAGTAATCCAGAATGCCTCTATACTGGAATTACTGGAGTAGCTGCTCCGCCCTTTAAAGCGCCCGCTCCGGCCAATGGCCGGGCGGGCTTTTTTGTGGACGGAGGCCGGCCTTATTCAAGGAAGCTGCGGAGCATCCATGCGGCTTGCTCGTGGTCTTGGAGCAGCTGGGTGAGGAAGTCGGCTGTGCCAGCGTCGCCCGCTTTATCGGTGGCGTCGACGGCCTTGCGCAATTCGCGCGCGGCGGCTTCGTGGTCATCGCGGAGGCCGGTGATGGCTTCCTCTCCGCCAATGAGGGCTCCCGAGCATTCCTTCAGTGAGGCGAGGGCCAGGAACTCCTTCATCGAACCGGGGCTGGCCGAACCGAGCATGCGGATGCGCTCGGCGGTCTTGTCGATCGCCGCGGCGAGCGCCTCGTACTGCTCCTCGAAAAAGGCGTGGAGGGTGTGGAAGCGATGCCCGGTGAGGTTCCAGTGGAAGTTGCGGGTCTTGATGTAGAGCACATGCTGATTGGCGAGGATGCCGGACAGCGCCTTGACCGAAGTGGCGCGGGCCTTGGTGTCGAGGCCGATGTCCAGATCTTCGGTGGTGCGGGCGGCGGCGGCTTTAGGAGCGGCTTTGTTTTTCATGATGGCACTTTCGTTTTAGCAATCGATGCGCCGATGTGACCAAAGGGGATGAGGTGAGCTCAGGGTCAATGGTTTGTGAGGAAGTGGGGTGGTGAGGGCAGAGGGCTTGGCATGGCGTTTTGCATGGTGCGTTTTCGCGTCCCTTGTCGGGGAGAGCTTCGGCGTCCAGATTCCGGCATGCCTGAGCCGCTTGCTGCTGTCGCTGCCGGATTCGTGGAACTGCGCGAGCTGTCGTTTTCGCAACGCGCGTCGGGGCTGATGAGGGCTGCGAATTTGCTGGAGGCCGGACAGGACGAATTCGCGCTCTGGATGGCGAGGGAGATGGGCAAGCCGGTCACGCAAGGAGTGGCAGAGGTGGCCAAGTGTGCGGCGGCGTGCCGGCACTATGCCGAACATGGCGAGGAGATGCTCGCGCCGGTGGAGCTGGAGGAGGCGGCGCTCCTGCATCAGCCGCTGGGGCCGGTGCTGGCGATCATGCCCTGGAACTTCCCGTTCTGGCAGGTCTTCCGCTTTGCGGCGCCGGCGCTGATGGCGGGGAACACGATCCTGCTGAAGCACGCGTCGAATGTGAGTGGCTGCGCCCAAGCGATCGTGACGGTTATTTCGAAGGCGTTCGGGCGCGGGGATTTTCTTCAGGCGGTTTTCATTCCGGGGAAGGAGGTGGAGTCGCTCATCGCTGATCCACGGATCCGGGCACTGACGTTTACCGGTAGCACGGAGGTGGGGCGCGAGGTGGCGGCGGCGGCGGGGAGGCACTTGAAGAAGTCCGTCCTGGAACTCGGTGGTAGCGATCCTTACCTGGTGCTGGAGGACGCGGATCTCGAT
This sequence comes from Luteolibacter sp. Y139, assembly GCF_038066715.1. Taxonomy (NCBI): domain Bacteria; kingdom Pseudomonadati; phylum Verrucomicrobiota; class Verrucomicrobiia; order Verrucomicrobiales; family Verrucomicrobiaceae; genus Neoluteolibacter; species Neoluteolibacter soli. The sequence goes on from NZ_JBBUKT010000011.1 coordinate 149,151, forward strand.
CACGCGGCGAAGACCTGTGCCGCGGCGCGGATGGTGAATGCGGGGCAAAGCTGCATTGCGGCGAAGCGCTTCCTGGTGGTGGATGCGGTGTATGATGCTTTCGTCGAACGTTTCCGGAGTGAGCTGTCGGCTTTCGAAGCGGGAGATCCTTTTGAAGCGGCGACCAAGCTCGGGCCAATGGCGAAGGCGAGTTTGCGCGACGAACTGCACGCGCAGGTGACCGATAGTGTGAAGGCGGGCGCGCGTTTGTTGCTCGGCGGTGAGCCACTGGAACTACGGGGGAAGTCGTACTATCCGGCGACGCTGCTGGTGGATGTGGTTCCCGGGATGCGGGTCTTTGATGAGGAGACTTTCGGACCGGTGGCAGCGGTGACCCGGGTGAAGAATGAAGCGGAGGCGATCGAGCTCGCGAATCAGACGCCGTTCGGTCTCGGAGCAGCGGTTTTCAGTGCGGACGAGAAGCGCGGGCGTCGTGTCGCGGAGCATCTCGATACCGGCACGGTGGCGATCAATGGGCAGGTGGTGTCGGATCCGCGCTTTCCCTTCGGCGGCGTGAAGGACAGCGGTTGGGGGAGGGAGCTGGGTGAGCACGGGATCCGCGAGTTTGTGAATGTGAAGACGGTCCGCGTGTAGCAGCTACAGGGGATTTCCGGGAAAATGGTTCTTGCCAGCCCGCAAAAAGGGGGCAGTCTCCGCGCCCCGCCGCCGGAAGTGCGCGGCGTTTGTGCGATCCAGGAGGCCTAGCTGTTTGTGGTTTCCAGGATCATCCGTCCTGAAATCACTACTATTATGGAAACACCTCCATTCTCTGAGCTCGGCTTATCGCCCGAGCTGCTCGCCGCCGTTGAAGTCCTCGGATTTGAACGCCCGTCGCCGATTCAAGCCATGGCGATCCCGGTCGCATTGGCTGGCCGCGACATCCTCGGTCTCTCGCACACCGGCTCCGGCAAGACCGCTGCCTTCACGCTGCCGCTGCTCGCGAAGCTCGATTTCAGCCTCCGCCGCCCTCAGGCGCTCATTCTCTGCCCGACCCGCGAACTTGCGGTGCAGGTCTGCGAGGAAGTTCACCGCCTCGGCTCGAAGCTCGGCCAACTCCGCGCGGTGCCGGTCTATGGTGGCGCGCCGATGGACCGCCAGCTCCGCGCCCTGCGTGACGGTGTCCAAGTCGTGGTCGGCACTCCCGGCCGTGTGATGGATCACCTGCGCCGCGGATCTTTCGATGTCACTGGCATCCAGACCATCGTGCTCGATGAAGCGGACCGCATGCTCGACCTTGGCTTCCGTGAGGAGATGGAGGAGCTGCTCGGTCAGCTGCCGAAGGAGCGCCAGTCGATGTTCTTCTCCGCTACGATGAGCAAGGGTGTGTCCCACCTCATCGGCAGGTTCGCCAACAATCCGGAGACCATCCAGATCGACCAGAAGTCGAAGACCGTCTCGACCATCGATCAATCCTACTTCGAAGTGCGCGAGCGCTCGAAGGTGGAAGTGCTCTCGCGCTTGCTCGATATGGAGCAGGCCCGACTCGCGATCATCTTCTGCAATACCAAGCGCTCGGTGGACGAGTGCACCGAGTCCCTGTTGGCCCGTGGCTACACGGTGGACCGCCTGCACGGCGACATCACCCAGCAGATGCGCGAGCGCGTGCTGCGCCGCTTCCGCGAAGGAACCATCGAGCTGCTCGTCGCTACCGACGTTGCTGCGCGCGGTCTCGATGTGGAGAACATCGACGTTGTCTTCAACTATGACCTGCCGCAGGACCCGGAAGACTACGTGCACCGCATCGGTCGTACGGGTCGTGCCGGTCGCAGTGGTCGTGCCGTGAGCTTCGTCTTTGGGCGTGAGATCCACCGTCTGGAAATGATCGAGCGCTACACGCGCCAGGTCATTCGTCGCGAGAAAGTGCCATCCCAGGAGCAGGTCGAAGGCCGCCTTGCCGACCTTGCCTTGGAAGAGATCAAGGAACGCCTTGAGAAGGGCGAGTTCCAATCGCACGAAGAACAAGTCGACCGCTTGCTGGAGCAGGGCTACACGCCGACTGACATCGCGAGCGTGCTCTTCACGCTGCTGCGTGAATCGCGTGGCCGTGAGTTCGGCGAGATTCAGGAAGACCGCGAAGATCCGCGTGATCGTCGCAGGCCAACTGATCGCCGCGAACCTCGTGAGTTCCGCGAACGCGAGCCGCGTGACTATCAGCGCGAGCCACGTGGCCCGCGCGAACGTCGCGAAGGGCCGAGCGACAATGCGGACATGGTGCCGCTGTTCTTCTCGCTCGGGAAATTCCACGGCGTGAAGGTCGGCGAGATCATCGGCATGCTCTATGGCGAAGCCGGTCTGCCGGATGGCGCCGTGGGTCACGTGAAGCTGTTCGCCAAGCACAGCTGCATCGACGTCCGCGCCGATTGCGCCCAGCGCCTGGTGGAAATCTCCAAGGGTGCCAGCCTCCGCGGACGCAAGTTCGTCCTCGACTTCGACCGCGGTCCGAAGAGCCAGCAAGCCTGAGGTGGCTTGCGCAGATCGCCTTCACGGGCATCATCGATTTCAGGATCTCCGGGCTGTCCCGGAGATCCCCAGCCGGCGAGGCGGCACTCAAAAGATGCTATCGGAAACGCAGTAGATCTTCTGTGTGCTCTGCTTGTTGTCGGGGTCCGGGACGATGACGAAATACACGTTACCGTTCTTGGTCTGCACGCCCTCGATCTCGTGATTGCCGACGTTGGTGATCTTGACGAGCGACTTGTAGGCGCCGGTGTTGCTGATCATGGCGATCGATGGGGTTTCGCCTTGAGCGCCTCCGCTCGTGTAGATCTCGGTGGAGCCGAGCAGGTCGGCGCCTTGGAAGGAGCCGTTAGGGCGAATGATGTCCGAGCCGCTCTGGGTGAAGCTGGAGACGCAGGCATTTTGTGCGGCGTCGCTGTCCATCTGCACCTGGGTGCTGCCGTCCAGCAACTGGTTCAGATCGACGGTATCGTAGATCGACCAAGTGACCGTTCCTCCTTCCGTTTGAACGCGGAAGGCGGTGTGGGTGCTATTGCCGCCGGCATCCACGCGATAGGTGGTGCCCAGTCGGGCTCCGGTCTTGTTGGCGTAGTTCATGTAGGTGAACCGGTGGAGATCGGAATAGTCGACGGTGGCACCGGCGGTGTAGAGGGTCCGGGCTACCTGGAGCGACCAGTATTCGGTGGTGGCCGGATCGGCCTTGGAGCTCACGTACAGGTAGTTGATGTCGTTGTAGGTGTACATGTCCAGCGTCTGGCCGTGACCGCAGTTGGTCAGGGTCATCTCGTCCTGATAGGTGGCGTTGTTGCCGCTGATCAGGCAGCGCGACAGGTAGACCGTGCCTCCGCTGCGTTGGGTGACGTAAACGTAGGTGGAAGCAATGTAGGCCTTCTGAATGGCCAGATTGTGGTGAAGCGACTTGATGTTGTAGGCGAGTGTGGCCGCGGCGTTGACGGTCTTGGCGGGGGTGGCTGCGGAAGCGAAGTCCGGTAACCCGAGGGAGGAGGCCGCGAGAAGAGCGAAGGCGATCTTTGAAATGCCAGAACGGCGAAGGCAATGGGTGGTCATTCGAAGAGTGATGTTAGATGGGTAGAGTTAATGCTCCGCTCGCATAGGCTCAGACCACCGGAGGTAGTGCATCATCTTCGGTGTGGCGATTTTCTCACGTGGCGATTGTGCCTCATGGCACGCGCGAGATCGTGGACTCGGCTGGACCCTCATGCTCGACTTCGAGCACGATCAATCCGGCTCGCCGGTAATCCTGGCCGTGATGAAGACAGGGGCTCCGGCAAGTTGGTGGAGCTCTCCTCCCATCTTGGGGCGGAGGACAGGATCTCGCGAAACGATGGCTCCATATCTGGAGCCGTAGAATTCGATCGCGCGAAGTTGGTGCTGCTCGTCGTAATGGGCGAGCACGCTATACCAATCGGCAAACGCCATGCCGCTTGAATGCCCCGACGTTCCCCAGAGGCCGTCGACGAATTCCTTTGGGATCGCGGAAGCAGGGAGCACCCGGGTTTCTGGAAACCCAAAGATTTCGGGTTCGTCGGTGACCGCGACGAAGTCTGTCGCCGGCCTTTTTTCGATGCGCCCGAACCATTCGACGATGGTGGCAATCCGCGCGGGTGTTCCGAAATCACGATGGGCCATTCCCTCGTAACTCACGACCGATCGGATCATCGCGATGATCCCGACCACGGCCACGGTCAACACGATGAAAAGCGTGTGGACACCGAAGCGACGCCGGAATGCGGGAGTCATTGGCCGATGGTTGCGAATGGTCCCGACGGCTGGAAAGCAAAATCCCCCGGCCGCTGGAGCGACCGGGGGATGTGAAGCAGTGGTCCCGCTTACGGATTGGTGACGCTCACCTGGAGGAAGCCCTTGCCGGGAAGACCGTTCGATCCGCCGAGGCTGAACGAGCGGTATTCATAGCTGACTCCGCCTACCGGTGTGAGAGCGGGCAGGTTGGTGGTGATCGGGGCGACCGAGGTCACCGTCAGCGGGAATGACGACAGGGTGGTGCTGCCTTGCACTGCGATGCCGAAGCCAGCGAAGCTCGCAGTGGCGGGAGCACCGGCGGTGAAGGCGGGAGTGCCCACTGGAACCGCAATGGTCATGATCAGCTCCTTGTCAGTGCCGACATCATCGCTGTCCGCGGTGAAGGTGTAGATCTTCGGATTGTTCGAGCCGCTGACCGGCGAGCCGCCGAGGATGAACTCGGTGCCGTTCTGGAAGCCGTCGTTTCGAAGTCCACGCCTGCGGCACCCGGATTCGGGGTAAAGGTGGATGCCCATGAGGTGTAGCTCGGGCCGGAGGGCGCCGTCACCAGCTTGATCTGTCCTGCGGTGGCGTAGGTGATGGTGTAGCCGGGGGTGACGGTGGCGCCTTCAGCCAAGCCGGTGAAGGTGCCGGTGCGGGTACCGGTGTAGGTGGCGAGGATGTACTCCGGCTGGGTCGGAGCGCTCAGGACGGTGACGTTCAGCGAGGCGCCGTCGATGTCGAGGTTGCCGGTGACGGCGAGCTTGTCGGCGGTGGCACCGTTGATCTCACAAGCGTAGATGCCGTCGATGGTGGCGGCACCAGTGGTGAGCGTGCCCACGGTATTGGCGCCGGGGGCGATGATGCCGCCGGCCGCCACGGTGACCGTGCCATTGACGGTTCCGGTGCCACCGAGGGTCGCATCTGTTGAAACGCTGGTAGCGCTCAATGCATTGGTGGAGCCGTTGACCAGGAGCGTTCCGACCACGACGGTGGTGGCGCCGGTGTAGGTGTTGGTGGCGGCCAGCGTCATGGTGCCGGTGCCGGTCTTGTTGATGCCGCCGACGGCACCTCCGATATTGCCTTGGGCGCCCAAGATCATGCTGACGGTGAGGTCTGTGGCAGAGGAGACGGTGACATTAGCCACGTCGAAGTTTTGCACTCCCTGAAGGTGGATGCCGCCGGTGCCGTTCATCACTGATGGCAAGGTGCTGCCGCCGGTATTCTCGACCTTGACCGTCGCTGGCCCCGTCGAGGTGTTCGCCAGGAGGTAGTCCCAGGCGGCGAGGGTGCGGTTGGAGGTCCAAGTCGCGCCGTTCCGCAAAGTGACGTTGCCGATCCGGTTGTCGCCGGAGTTGGGGAACAACAGCGTGCCGCCATTCACCGTGAACAGACGGGCGTTATCCATCGCCGTGCCGTGGTCGACGGTGAAGATGTTGTTCGTGGTCGTGGACAATGTCGCGCCGGGTCCGACATTGAAGCCCGACGATGTCCGGTGCTGGGCGGAGAGGGTGAGCGTGCCGGCATTCACCGTGGTGGCACCGGTGTAGGTGTTATTGTTGGTGAAGGTCACGGTGCTGTTGCTCGTGTCCTTCAGGAAGGCGCCCGCGCCGCTGATGACTCCGGAGAAGGTCTGGTTGCTGCTGGAGGCGTGCTGGAAGGTGCCGGCATTGGCGATCGCGGCCGTGTGCGTTCCGCCACCGAGGATGCCCGTGCCGATGATGCGCAGGGTGGTCCCGCCACCGATGGCCAAGGCACCGCCAGCTGACTGGCTGCCGCTGATGTCCACCACTCCTTGGAAGACGGAGGTAGTACCCGTGTAGGTGTTAGCTCCAGAAAGCAGCAGCGTGCCGGTGCCGCGCTTGGCGACGCCGAGCGTGTTGATGCCGTTGTTGGGGTTGGCGATTGCCGATGCATAGGTGAAGGAGCCGCCTGCATTCGTGGTGCTGATCCCGAGGTTCGAGCCTCTCAGGAAGCCGCCGGTGGTGGTGCCGAGTAACTTGAAGGCATCGAGATCCGCCGCGGTGAACTCTCCAGCACCGCCGACGGCGAAGGTGGCAGTTGCAGCGTTGTTGACGATCAGGTTGGCGGCGGTCCAACTGGCCGGGGTGTCATTGTAGAATGACACCCTTTTGTCGAACTGCAGGTTGCCGGTCGCGGCACGGGTGGTGCCGGTGTAGGTGTTGACTCCGGACAAGACGATCGAAGTGCCAGTGGCTACCAGGTTACCGGTGCCAGTGATGGAGTTGGAGGGGTTGGTGAAGAGGGCACTCTTGTTGTCAGCATAGTAGGCATTGATGGTGTTGGTGCCGCTCAGGGTGATGGTGCCGCCGTAAGTCACCACCCCGTCCTCGGAGGTCAGCGTGGCGTCGTTCAGGTTGATGTTGTTGGCGTAGCTCTGGGCATTGGCGGTGCTGGCGGTGAGGATGCGCAGGTTGCCGCCCTGATTCACCGTCACTGGTCCGGTGCCGAGGCCGGACTTGGCTCCTGCGGTGATGGGCGATGCGACGGTGAGCGTGCCACCGGTCACGGTGGTGCCACCGCTGAAGTTATTGGTGCTCGCGGCCACGGTGTTGCCGATGGTGACATTGCCAGCAGTCTTGAGGGAGACCGCGCCGCTGCCATTGTCGGTGATTTTCGCGGTGACCACCGGGGCGTTCGCTCCCGCGTTGGCGAGGAAGATGGTGCCGGGGGTATCGGCAGCGCCACCAGCGGTCAGCGAGCCGTTCTGGAATGTGACGACCGAGCTGCCGGTTCCGGAGATCAGTTCGCCGTCAGCGGCGAGCCGGAGCGTTTGGCCACCGAAGTCCACGGTGGTGGCCGTGAGGGCGGTGTGTAGCACGGTATGGACCTCCGTGGTGGGGTCGCTCAGCAGGATATTGCCGGCGGTGCCGTCACCCTCGATGGTGCGGACGATGGATCCGGTGGCCGAGGGGATGACTTTCGTGCCCGAGGACAGATTGGTGACATCGACGTAGGTGACGCCGGACGCCTCGACGATTTTCCCGGTGCCGTCGTTGGCGGCGAATCCGGCACCTTGGAACAAGGTGTGGGGGAGGTAGCCTTGAGCGTTGTTCGGTTTCGTCGTCGTCGCCAAGTCGGGATATTGGACGTTCAGCAAGCCGTTCGTCACGTAGTTGCCGAGGGCGATCGTGGCGAGATTCGGATCCGTTGGGTGTGATGTTCGAGACACCGTTGATGGTGACGGGGCCGACGAGTTCCACATGGGATCCCGAAGAGCCGGTCATTTGAAGGGTGGTGTTGTTGAGGATCAGCGCGCCCGTGTCGGAGAGCTTGCTGGTGTCACTCGTCGAGTAGTCGAGCGCCAGGGTGCCACCGGTGGCGATTGTCGCACCGGTGAAAGTGTTCGCGCCGCCCAGAGTCAGGAGGGTTCCGGTCTTGTTGATGTTTCCGGTTCCGGAGATGACGCCGAGGTAGGTCTGGTTCGCACCACCCAGGAAGGTGACCATGCCATTAAGCGTAATATTGCTATCGATGGACGATGCATTGTTGAGGTTGTAGAACTGGGATCCGGCATTCGCCACGATCGGGCGCGTGACGTTCGGGCTGACGTTTCCCCACACACCGAGTGATCCGCCGTTGTTGATGGTGATGGTTCCGGTGCCGCCGACGGCGGTGGTCGTCTCGATGCTGAAGATACCACCATTGATCACGATGTTGCCGTTGGTGACTTGGGCGCCGACCAAGGAGACTTGGTTACCGTCGATCTTGGTCAGGGTGTTGCCCGCCAGATCCAGCGTCGGCGTGGTGCCGGGGCGGATATCGAAGCGCCCGGCGCCGCCGATCGTGGCGTCGGCGGTGAGTTCCAGGCGATTGATGGAGTTGAGCTGGTCCGCGCCGGTATTGATCATCGCGCCGCCATTGCCGACGCCGGTACCCGCGATCCGGAAGATCTCGGTGGTGGTGACGGCCTGGCTGTTCAGGTCGACGGTGGCGCCGCTGGAAACGATGGTTTCCGCCGCTGCTCCGCCCGCGCCGGTCGCGGCGCCGTTGCCGAGTTTCAGCGTGCCTGCGGTGACCAGGGTCTGGCCGGTGTAGGTATTGGCACCGCTCAGGAACAGGGTGCCGGCCCCGGCTTTGGTAAGCGAGCTGAGACCGCCGGTGTTGTTGGCGATGGTCTCGGCGATGGTGGCGGTGTCCGCGGCATTCGTCACCGTGATGGTGCTCGCCAGATCATTCGCCAGATTGAAGGATCCGGCACCGCCGGCGATGGTGAAGCCACCGGCACCGAAGGTCATGTCGTTGAAGGTGGTGGCCGTGGTGACGGTCACCGTTTCGGGAGTGCCGTTGAAAATGGCGTTCTCATTCTGGCTCCAGGTGACGTTGCCGGGCAGCCAGTTGGTATTGCCGACTTCGGTGCCCCAGTTGTTGGTGGGGCCGGCGGCGTTCCATGTCAGATCGCCCCAAACGGGGAAGGGAAGGGCCGCAGCAGTCAGGAGCAGGGCACGACGAGTGCTCAAAGGGAAGTGGATTTGGGTTCTCACGGGGTTCTTGTGGGTTCTGTTGGGGTCTGGTGGATTTCCCAAAATCGAGTGGTGCAATTTTCACTCTTTTTGGTCTAAGCATGCCTTTTTAGGGGCAATGCATGAAGGAGTGTCGCGGGGCGAACCGAGTTGACACAAAATCGTTCATGCCGGTCCGAACTACGCAGGTGGGTAGGGGTGGGAGATGAATGGGCGGCTTTCCCAGCGGGCGCTGCCAATTCCGCACGACCGGTGTGAATCCGCCGGAACGGCCGAAACATCATGGCGGGAGGCCGGTTTTGCCGGAGAATCGACCGCCTCGCATGAAGACCTTCCCGCTCGTCCTTTTGGCCGCTTCCGCCGTGTTCGTCGCGACCGCCGGAGAAACCCGCACGTGGGTTTCGAATGATGGGCGGCCGATCGAGGGTGAGTATCTGCGCGCGAATTCGGAAGCGGTGGTGCTTCGCAAGAAGGACGGCGGGGAGCTATCCGTGCGCTTGAGGTTTCTGAGTGCTGCCGATCAGGAGTTCGTGAAGCAGAAGCTGGCTGCGGAAGCTCCGGCGGCAAAGGAAGAGAAGGTGCGGAACGACCTGAAGTACCAGCTTTCCGGCGGAAGTGAGAAATGGCCGGAGGACCGGAAGAAGCGGATCGTGGATTCGATGGACGCGGCGGTCGCGCTCTACAACAAGATTGGCAGCTTCAAGAAACAGCTCACGGCGAACAATAGTCCCGGCACGCCGACGGCGGATGCGAACTACAACGGGTGGATCAATTGGGGCGGCACCATCAGCACCCGGGTCGCGCTGCATGAGATCGGCCACACGCTCGGAATTGGCACGCATCCGAACTGGCAGTCGAACATCAAGGAGGGCCTGTGGACGGGGAAGCATGCGCTGGAGCAGCTTCGTGAATTTGATGGCAAGGACGCGGTGCTTCATGCCGACCGCATGCACTTCTGGCCCTACGGGCTCAATTTCGACAACGAGTCGAGCAAGGAGAACGACGTGCGCCATGTGAAGATGGTGATGGCGATGCGGAAGGACATGGGGATCGATTGAGGTCAGATTTCTTCGGACCACGCCGTGATGCATGGTGGGACGGTCCGGATCGGGATTTTCGAATCGAAGTTCCGCGGAAGAGTCATCGATGGATCGCGGTGGATGAAGCAACCGTTGCGAGAGGAGAAACACTCAATCGCCATCAGTTTGCCGTCCGGGCCGAAGTGCACGAGGACATTGCCGATGCCCACGAACGGCAGATCTTCACCTTTCCTGAAGCTCTGAAGGTTCGCTGGCACCATGGAGCGAGGAAGTTTCCATGACTGGGGGAAGCCGAGCTTCTCTTCCAATTTGATCAGGCCGAGTTCGGATGGCGTTGCCGATTCGAGCCGGTGGAAAAGAGCGGTCATCTCCGAGACTCGCTCTTTGTCGGAGAAATAGCGCCGGGTTTTCGATTCTCGGCTCTCCAGGATCTGGAAGGCCAAGGCGAACAGGCATGCCAAGCCGATGATGGCGATGAGACGAACGAAAATTTTCCGAGCCGTCATGAACTATTCAACCACGCACGGCAGCAGCACGGCATCGCGCATGCCGTGGATCTTCTTCTTGTCCGCGGGGGCGAGGGTGGCGAGTGCGCCGGCGAGGGAGGTGCGGCCTTGGTCGTCGGTGAAGTAGTAGGGGCAGAGGCGGACGCGACCTTTCATCTGATAGACGCTGCCGTCTTCGCGGAAGACCGGGTGCTCGATCAGGCGGCCTTCGCTGAAGGACTGCATGATCCATGGCTGCTGGTCGAAGTCGTCCGTGGCGATCTTGATACGTTCGGTCCAATCGGCCTGCGAGATGTCGTGGCCGACGTGGACGCCGCGCGAGCCCCAGGCGGTCTCGTGGAAACCGCTGATCTTGAGAACGAGGCGGCGCTGCTTCTGGCTGAAGGAGGCGACTTCGTCCCATGAGTTCACGCCGAGCACGGGAAGCGCGGCTTGGGGTGGAAGGGGAGCGGGATCGACCACCCAGCCGTGGGGGACGATGTCCCTGACTCGCGACAGGTGGCTGCCGCGGAGTGCCTTTTCCCAGACTGGCTTCAAGGCAGGTGTCCAGAGCAGGGCGAGCCAGAGCTTGTCCTCCAGGTGCGGCTTGCAGGGTGGGGTGAGCTGGATTTCGCCGAGAGCGGATTGTTCCGCGAGATGGCGCGCCTCGGGAACGGATTCCCAATCGAACCACTCGAAGAAGCGGTAGAGGGCGCGGCCGTCCGGCTGGTATTCCTCGGCGGACTCGACCGTGCGGCCACCGCCGGTTTCGCGGGCGAGCCATTCAAGTTCACGGCGGTAATCGGCGGCCTCTTCGGCGATCAGGATGGTGCCATCTTTCGGCAGCACCGAGGAAAAGCCGACCAGCATGCCATCGCGCCCGCCGAGCACCTTGAAGCCCGCATCGGCATAGGTCCGGGAAAGCCAGGCGGTGATGCCGAGCCCGCCCGGGACGGAGTCGAGCTCGGTCAGGGAAAACTTGCCGTCCTCCATCAGGATCAGGTCCGGGCGGATGACCCGCGGCATGGCGTCGCGGAAGCTGGCTTGGCGCTGGAGGTCGGCCATCCAGGCTGGCTTGCCGGTATCGAGCACTTCGGAGATCCAGCGGGGCATCTTTCCCGTGGCGCTGCGGCGGTAGAGGTCGTCGCAGGCGCGTTGGAACTGGGCCAGCGGATGGCCAAGGGACCGGAGGAAACGGCCCTCTGCCTTGGTAAGCTTCAGCGGCTCCGGCGAGTACTGCCAGTTTCCTTCGAAAAGCCCGCCTTCCGGCAGTGCGGCCCGGATTTGATCGAGGGTGAGGCTCATTGCAGCGACCGCAGTGCTCCGCGGACCAATTCTTCGACCGAGGCACCCGGAAGTGCGTCGAGCATCTGGCGGATCGCCTTGCGCGACTCGACCTGCTTGTAGCCGAGCGCCATCAGCGCCAATTCGGCATCGGCGGTGGCCGGGGCCATCTGGCCGTTGGCGACTTCCTGCCAGGTATCGGCAACGCCGACCTTGTCCTTGAGTTCCAGCACGATACGCTCGGCAGTCTTTTTCCCGAGGCCCTTGATTTTGGAAAGCTCGGCGGTGTCGCCATTGGCCACGCAGGCCTTGAATCGACCGGCGGGCATGCCGCTGAGGATGGCCATGGCGATGGCCGGGCCGATGCCGCTGACGCGGTCGATAAGCAGCAGGAACAGGTCCCGCTCCTCCTCGGTGGCGAAGCCGTAGAGGGTGTGGGCGGTCTCGCGGATGTGGAGGTGGGTCCGCAAATCCACGGGAGAACCCTCCGAGGGATGGAGCCGGTCAAAGGTCGAGAGCGGCACGTGGACCTCATAGCCCACGCCGCTCACGTCCACCACCAGACGGTTGGGATAGGCCTCCAGCACCTTGCCGCGCAGCCGTGCAATCATTGTGGGGTGGAGCTTGGAGCGGGTTTGCAAACTGCCAAGGGCGAAGTTCAGTCATGCTTTCCGGAGGAGAAAACGGGCCGTTTTTCCCCTGATTTTCCCGTGAAAAACCCGGCTTTACACGGGGGAGGTCGCCCCTATAGTGCGCGCCCCATGACCGTTCTCGGCACCCTGCTCGGCATCAGCATCAACCTGCTGCTGTTCGTTTTTGTCATCGTCTGCCTGCTGATGAGCATGATCATCCTGATGCAGCGTCCGAAGAACGAGGGCCTCGGAGCCGCGTTCGGCTCGAACACGACTGACCAGCTTTTCGGCGCCCGCACGACCAACGTGCTGCAGAAGGCCACGGTCTATCTTTCCACGCTGTTCTTCGTGATCACGCTCGCGCTGGCCGTTCTCATCGGAAAGCGCAACGCCAGCCAGCTGAGCTTGCAGGCTGCCGTGCCGACGCCGCCAGCAAAGGTGGAGGAAAAGCCCGCCTCGATCGCCGAGGAAGCGGCGAAGGAAGAGAAGCCAATCACGCCGGAGGCCGTGACGCCGCCGGTGCAGGTGCCGACCGAGACGCCGACCCCGGCGCCTGTCCCTACTCCGGCTGAGGAAACCAAGCCTGAAGCCGAGTCGAAGCCGGAAAGCACGCCGGCCGAGGAGACCAAGCCCGAGGAAACGAAGCCCGCCGAGGAGAAGCCTCCCGGGCAGTAAGCGGCAGATCACCTTTTTCAAGCAAGGCGCGTGGCGGAAGAGCCCCGCGCCTTCTTTTTTGGCGGGGATTTCGCCTTGGCCACCGGCACGGACCGCGCTTGATTCGCCCCAGCATGACCCCTGATGCCGAGCTTCCCGTCTGGGCGCGCGAAGACGCCTTCCCGGAAGCCGGTCCCGGTTGGGGTTGGGTGGATCGCAAGGGCCGGCGCATGCAGGTGGATGGCTTCGAGGAGCTTGCCCGGGCCATCGTCGAGGATGCCGGAGCGCGGGTCGATCTGGTGTGGACGCCGGAGGCGCGCGGCTACGTGCTGCCGGAGGAAATCCCCGAGCTTCATTCCGCTCTCCGCGAGTCCCGCATCCGCTGGGCGCGCTGGGAGATCGAGGAAGGGAAGCGGCAGATGACGATGTTCGGCGGATTTTTCGCCGTGATGGTGCTGTGGAGCTTTTTCACGACCGGCCGGATTCTGGCCAGCGGGTCGGTGGGCCTAGCGCTGATCCTCTTTTTCATCCTCGGATTTCTCCCGTGGTATCAGGGGCACAAGCGCCTGAAGCGAGCCAAGCGCTGGGCGGCCGGTGAGATGGCGGCGGACGCGCAGGTGCTGCGTTTCGAGACCTGGCTAGCGATTCAGAAAGCGCCGGTCACCCGGCTGGTGTTTTGGCTGATGGCAGTGGTGGGGATTGTCCAGTTCCTTGCCGAACTCCAATTTTACAACGCCCGGCATGGATTGGAGGGAGCCAGGGCCTTGCTCGGAGTGTGGAACTATGTGCTGAGCTTCGGTTCGTTCGACACCTTTGGGATCACGATCGCGAAGGCGGGCCTGACGAAGCACGATGGCGTGGTGACGGAGTGGTGGCGGTTGCTTACCGCGCCCTTCCTTCACGGGCATTGGCTGCACTGGCTGATGAATGCCTCGGCCATGGTCTACCTCGGCAAGCGGGTCGAGTGCTTCGCCCGCTGGCCGCACATGGTGATGGTGCTGCTGCTCTCGATGTGGATCGGCGGCGAGGCGTCGGCGCGCTTCCTAGCGATGAAATCGGTCGGTATTTCAGGCGGGCTGATGGGGCTGCTCGGGTTCCTGCTGGTGTTCGAGTCGATGCACCGGCGGTTGGTGCCGGAGAGTGCCCGCAAGCGTCTGCTCGCGGGCATCGTGATGACGGGTGTGCTTGGCTATGTGTTCCGCCACTTCATCGACAATGCCTGCCACGCCGGCGGTCTGATCGCGGGGATGGTTTACGCCGCGGTGGTGTTTCCAAGGTCGTCGTCGACGCACCGGCCGGGGACTACTTCGCCAGACCTAGTCCTGGGCGGGGCAGCGCTTGGCTTGCTGGTCGCTTCCGCGCTGCTGGCGTGCGTGAAGATGTTAGGTTAGCTCGTTAGAAAGAGCCGTAGCGGATCTGCCTCATCACCTGTAGCGCGCCTTCCATGGTGCGAGCTGCATTGGCCACCCACTCCTGGCCGTACTCGGTGAAGCCCATCGGCTTGGCCGCCGCGCACAGCAGGGCCGCGAGCACGAGCTGGTTGGCGAAGTAGATGATGACCAGCGAGAGGAAGGTGCCGTTCTCCCGCAGGTCCGGTTGGTCGCGGGGAATCATCCAGAGTGTCCACAAGAGGTGGAAGGCCCAGAAGAAGCCGACCCAGCCGAAGAGGATCTTGTCCGTTACCGGCGGCAGGTCGAAGGCCAGGCCTAACAGCAGGTGAACGATCACGCCGAGCGCTGCCCAGAGCGGCACGAAGTACGGCGAGAGGGCGATGAAGATGTTCGACTTGTCGGTGGTCACGTAGCCGCCGTCGAGGCTCACGCCCCAGTCGCTGACGCGGCCTTGGAAGGCCCAAATGGAGAGGATGTGGGTGAGCTCGTGGCCGAGCACGTAGAGGTAGAGGAAGAACGACCGGAGCAGGCCGGAGAAGAACCAGCCGGTCATGAGCAGCACGCCGGTGGCGAAGTACCAGAAGGCGGGCATTTCCCAGAACAAGCGGGTCTGGGCCGCATCGCTGAACTGCTGGAAGAAGGTCCACGTACTGATCCAGCACAGCGGCAGCAGGAGCAGGCCAAGGGTCCAGCGGATCAGGCGTGTCAGGATCCCCGTGGGAGGATCCTCGTAGCCGAGGACCGCGGTGCCTGCGATCGCGGCGCGCACGTGCTTGAGCTCGCGCTGGTTCAGGCGGCGGTTGATCCGCTCGTGGGCGCGGGCATTCGCGCGGGACAAGACTTCCGAAAAAGACTGGCGGCGCTTGCGACGGGCATTTCCCGTCGTGGAGCCGAGCCGGATCTTCTTCTTGGGGGTCCTCGCCATGCGCGCGGACCTGATTACTTCGGGAAACTTAAGGAATCAAGAGCGAAGAGGTGTTCAAACGATCTTGAGGCGGGCGAGGTCTTGGGTGTCGACGAGCCCGACCGCGCGGCCTTCGGCATCAAGGACCACCACATCGTCCACGCGGTGCGAGCCGATGGTCTGTACCGCCTCTACCGCCAGCGAATCGGCGGAAACGCTGATCGGCCTGCGGGTCATGAATTCCGCCACCGGGCGATCGCCGACGTGGGGGTCGGTTTGATAGCAGCGGGCGAAGTCGCCGTGAGTGAAAATGCCTCCCAGCTTGCCGTCGGCGGCGGTGACGACGCAGGCACCGGAGCGGGCCTTGGTCATGGCGACAAGGGCTTCGCGGACGGTGGCGCCTTCGAGGACCTGGGCGAGTTGGTCGCCGGCGCGCATGATATCGGAGACTTTCGTGAGCAGTGCCCGGCCGAGGGCGCCGCCGGGGTGGAAGCGGGCGAATTGTTCCTCGGTGAAGCCGCGGGCTTCCAGCAGGACCATCGCGAGCGCGTCGCCCATGACCAGCATGGCGGTGGAGGAGGAGGTCGGTGCGAGATTCAGCGGGCAGGCCTCGCGGTCGACGGAGGTATCGAGCGTGACGTGGCTGTGATCGGCGAGGGTGGAGCTGGGCTTGCCGGTGAGGGCGATGACCTGGACATCGAAGCGCTTCACGTGCGGCAACAGGTCGAGCAGCTCGGAGGTTTCGCCGGAGTAGGAGAGCATCAGCACGGCATCGCCATCGGAGAGGATGCCGAGATCACCGTGGAGGGCGTTCTGGGAATTCAGGACCACGGCGGTGGCGCCGGTGGAGTTCAGGGTGGCGGCGATCTTGTGGCCGATGTTGCCGGACTTCCCGATGCCGACGACGACGATCTTGCCGCGGCGGTCGAGGGTGTCCTTGAGGATTTCCACGGCGCGGGTGAAGCCGCCGTCGAGCCGCGCCGCCATTCCTTGCAGCGCTTCGGTCTCGATCTCGATGACTTGCCGTGCCTTCGCCAGAACGTCCATGGGCGGAGGATGGACGGTGGGGGCGGGGGATGGGAATGAGGAATTCCGCAGAACCCAGCCGAGCAGGAAGTGCTACTCTCCGATCAAGTTCTCTGCCTCGACGGCTTCCTGCTCCATCGGTGCTGCCGGATATCCGATCTCGATACACTCTCTGAGATATTGAGCGAGGAACTGCTCAATTCCGCCCATCCGCTCATATTGGGCAGTGTGAGCACATTCATGGGCGATAAGCCGGCGGTCATTCCAGCAATCACTTCGAATGAAGATGCCATGCCTGATCGTGAGCCCTGCGGTCGCCGGAGTAAGGAGTTCTGCTACCGCTGCTGCTTGCGCGAGGATTGGATCCTCTGGAACCGGGATCGCATCGATCTTCAGCAAGCGGATCCTTTCCGGGAACTCAACGCCAATGAGGCGGGCGTCGGCCAAGGAAACCGAGGAGAGAGGAACACCATCCTGGAGGATGCGGAGCTCCTGTTTTGCGGCCCATTGAGCTGCCAGCGGTACTAACTGCGGCAGAAGAGCGATTAATTGAGAATTCATGCTACAGGATAATGGGAGACCGGCTTCACTAGTCGCGTTTGCCGGAGGGACTTTCATCCGGCCGGGCAGCCGAAGGTTCCGATGGCTTTTCCAAGTAGCCGAGGCGGACAAGGAAGGCATCCGCCTGGGCTGTGGTCTTTTCCTGCCACGGGGCTTTGTTGAAGAAGCCGTGCGGCTGGCCTTCTGCTTCGAAGATTTCCACCTTGGCTCCGGCGGCGACGGACTTGTCGACGAAGGAGCGGATCTGCGGGTGGAAGCGGTCCTTGGTGCCGACCATCACGAGGGTGGGAGGCAGGGTTTTGATGTCGAGAAGAGCGGGGGAGATGCGGCGGGCTTCGGCTTCTTCGAGTCCCCGTGTCAGGCCATTGTCGCTGGTGCTCCCGAGTTCTGTTAGGTCGACCACCGGGTTGTAGAGGAGCAGGGCATTCGGCTTTGGTGATACCGCTGCGTCGCCGCCGTTTACGAGAAAGGTGCAGGCGGCGAGGTGGCCACCGGCGGATCCGCCCGCGGCGATGATCTTGCCGGGATCGATGCTCCATTCGGCGGCGTGGCTGCGGACCCAGCGCATGGCATCAAGCGCATCCTCGACACAGGCGCTGGGCAACACGCCGTCGCGCGATTTCACGCGGTAGTCGGCGCGGAAGCAAACGAGTCCGCGTTTTGCGAAGTGTTCGGCTTGGGGTTGGAACTGCTCCGGCTTGCCGCTTGTCCAGCCGCCGCCGAAGAAGAAGACGATGGCCGGGCGCTTGTCCGCGGCGGTCCAAGCCGCTGGGCGATCCACTTCAAGGGTCAGCTCGCGGGTGCCGATGGTCTTGTAGACGACACGTTCTGGTGCAGTCTCGGCCTTGGCTGCCGTCAGCAGCAGAAGTGCGGCGAAAAAGGGGCGGATCGCGTTCATCGAGAAACCCATTTCGCTCGCTTCGGGGGTGTTCCTTCACTGCTTCGGCTGAGGGTTCACCTGCAGCGAAAGATCATCCAGATAGAAGACCGAGCCTTGGCTGCCACGCGAGTCGAGGGAAAGGGTCATTTCCCGGCCGGTGAGGTCGAGGACAGGACGGTGCTCGACGGTTACGTCGCTGGGTGTGCGCTCGAGGTTATCGCCGAGATCGAATTCGATGCGGAATTGCTGCCAGCCGGGTTTGGGAGCCAGTTCGAGCTGCTGGTGAACGGCTTCGTACTGAATCATGGCGGGACGGCTGCTGGCTACCACGCGGAGGGCGGTGCGAAGGAGGGGAACGGCGGTGCCTTCGACGTAGGCCCAGCCGGTGAGGACGTAGCGGGCACCGGGTTGGGCGGTGACCGGCTTGTTGTTCTCATCCCCCAAGCGCTGGGTGAGATAGGCAGCCTTCTTCAGCCGGGCGACGTTCTTGCCGGACTTGGCGAAGATCCGCCCTTGGGTCACCCGGGCGATGTCGCAGAGATCCACGTCCCCGGAGGTGAAGTAGTCCTGCCAATCGATGAGGGCATTGGTGCTGCCGGTGGGGTTCAGCGAGAGGTCGGTGGTTTCAAAGCCGGGATTCTTCAGGACGGGGAGGCCATGGGGCTTGAGAAGCCGCGGGACGAAAATCGTGGCCGCGATTCCGAGGACCAAGGCGGTAACGCCGCCGGTGATGGCGAGCAGGCGGCGCTTTTTCCGGGCGGTGCCTTCCAGTCGGGCGCGGGGGCCGACGCGGAGTTCCTGGCTGCGCTGGATTTCCATCGCCGGCCGGCCATCGCGGCGGGCGAGGACCACGCGGCGGGTTTCCGACCATTCCAGCTCGCTTGGTTGGACGGCGTCCTTGAGATCGGATTCGAAGAGCAAGCGTTGGGCGCAGCGGTCGCGAGCGGTGGGATCCTGACGGAGCAATTCCTCCAGACGCTGGTGGCCGGCCTCGTCCAGGCGCTGGTCGATGAATCTGGCGAAAAGCTCGGCGACCTCGTCGTCGGCCTCGGAAGGATGGGCGGGCAATTCGCTCATGCCGACGGGGAAAGCTGCCGGGTGACACACTCGCGGAGCAGGGAGCGGAGCCGCTCGAGGCGTTTGTAGAGGGTCAGGAGGTTTTTTCCGGCGCGCTTGGCCTCGTCGGAAAGCGCGGCGGGATTATCATCGGAGTAGCGCATCCGGATCAGCTCCTGCTGGTCGGGGCTGAGCTTGCCGATGCAGCTCCGCAGCGCTTCCACCCGGTCGGTGGGTTCGGTGGAGGCGGGTCGCTCTTGGGCGGCCACGGCGTCGGCCAAGGACTGGGCGACATCTGGCGCGAGGAGTTGCAGGCGGCTGCCGTGGAATTTCCGGCGCGCGGCCATGCCGACGTGCCGGGCGCAGGCGAGGGCGTGATGGAGGAAGGCTTGGTCGCCTTCATCGAGCGGACCCTTTTTCCAAGCGACGAGAGCGACTTCCTGCACGCAGTCATCCAGTAGGCTGCCATCGGGGACGAAGCTGGCGAGGTAGGCGCGGACGGAGCGCTGGGACTGCTGCCAGTATTCGGAGAACCGGCGCATGCGGTCGGCGTCCTGCCCAGCCAGCGCGTTCTCCCCGCCGCCCGCCAGCAGGCGTTCGGGGGAATTGGCGAGGCTGAGGGAATGGGACATGATGGCGGGCCCGCGGGTATACTCTACCCATGCCCCGCATGTAGCGCGGATGCGATTTAAAAAACCGGGTTGGAAACGGCGGATGCCGAGCATGTCCCGGTGGCGTTGCTGACGCTGTAAGAAGCGATTGGCGCTTTTTTCCGCAGAAAAATGTCAGGTTCCCTATCCGGGGGAACATTTCTCCCCGCGGCCTACCCTCAACGTGGAGGCTTCCCGTTTTTCTCAAGACCGATTAAGACTGACCTCACGTCTGCCGTAGACCAAACCCACTATTTCCGCCCGAAACCGATGAAACCACCCTTGCCGGGCTTCGCCCGCTTCCTCGCTGTCACTGCGCTGATGCTGGCGCAGGCCCATGCCGCGAACAAAATCGTCTTCCTCGCCGGCGGCAAAAGCCACGGTCCGGGCGAGCACGAATTCCGCGCCGGCTGCATGCTGCTGGCCAAGGAGCTCAATGAGAGCGGCCTCGACGTGCAGGCGGAGGTCTACAGCGGCTGGCCGTCCGACGAGAAGGTGCTGGATGGCGCCAAGGCGCTGGTCATCTACGCCGATGGCACCAGCGTGGTCGGCAAGGGTTGGGACAAGGTCGACCAGATGGCGAAGAGTGGCGTCGGCCTGATGTTCATGCACTACGCGGTGCATCCGGACAAGGCGGAGGCGGACAAGTACTACCGTCCGTGGATCGGTGGCGCCTTTGAAACCGACTTCTCAGTCAACCCGCACTGGGTCGCCGATCTCAAGCCGCTGCCGAACCATCCGGTGTCGCGCGGCGTCGGCTCGCTGGTGGAGGCGTACGACGAGTTCTACTACAGCATCCGTTTCATGGCCGACCGGTCCAAGGTCCTCGATCTCGCGACCGCTGTGCCGGACCGTGAGAGGATCAAGCGCTACATCAACCTGTGGACCCCGTATGGTGTTCAGGAGCTCGGCAAACCGCAGGCGCTGATGTGGGGCATCGAGCGTCCCGGCGGTGGCCGCGGGGTCGGCTTCACGGGTGGCCACTATCATCGCAACTGGTCGATCGACGGCTTCCGCACGCTGGTGCTGAATGCGATCGTCTGGACCGCCGGCGTGGAAGTTCCAAAGGACGGCGTGAAGTCGAAGCCGCTCACCGAGGATGAGCTCAATGCGAACCTCGATGACAAGGGCAAGGCAGATCGCCTGACCGTGGTGAAGCCGGGCGAGTTCAAGAAGATCCCGACCGCGCCGATCGATACCAAGCGCGAGGCGGCTTTCCCGCAGGATGGTCCGCGGAAGTTCGAGAACGCGGGCAAGAGCCCGACGGTTCGCAAGGGCGGCGTGGTCAAGCCGGTCGCGGAGAGCCCGAACATGAATGCGAAGTCGGCGCGCCTGCACGAGATCAAGGCGAAGATCGAGGACGCGAAGGAACTTTACCTGGTCGTTTCCGACAATGGTGACATGGGCTTCGATTGGTCGGACTGGATCGAGCCGAAGATCTATTTCAAGGACGGCACCTCGAAGGACCTCGGCGACCTGCAATGGACCTCTGCAACTACAGGCTATGGCGAAGCGAAGGTGGGCAAGAACATCAATGGCGACGCGCTGACCGTTGACAAGAAGACCTATGACAAGGGCATCGGCACGCATGCCTCATCGGTGA
The DNA here is from genome assembly GCF_038066715.1 of Luteolibacter sp. Y139. Classification (NCBI taxonomy): domain Bacteria; kingdom Pseudomonadati; phylum Verrucomicrobiota; class Verrucomicrobiia; order Verrucomicrobiales; family Verrucomicrobiaceae; genus Neoluteolibacter; species Neoluteolibacter soli. The sequence continues at coordinate 170,058 of NZ_JBBUKT010000011.1, forward strand.
TCGTTTACCAACTGCCGCCCAACGTGCGCGGCTTCACCGCCAAGGTGGGTGTGGATGACGGTGGGATGTTCCAGGGCGGCAAGACGCAGGGTTCGGATGTGAAATTCTCGGTTTACACCGAGAAGCCGCCGGCGGCCGGTGATCAGGGCGACACGATGGTGCCGGAAGAGATGTTCACGACGCCGGACAACAATCTGGAAGTGACCGTGTGGGCGACCACGCCGATGCTGAAGAACCCGACGAACATCGACTTCGATGCCGAGGGCCGGATGTATGTGGCCGAAGGCGTGAACTACCGCCATGCTGCGGGCACGCGGCCTGAAGGCGACCGGATCGTGATCCTTTCCGACACTGATGGCAACGGCCAGGCCGACACCAGCGAGGTCTTCACGCAGGACAAGAACCTGGAGTCGCCGCTCGGCGTGGCAGTGCTGGAGAACAAGGTGATCGTTTCCCAGCCGCCGGACCTGATCGTTTACACGGACGTCAATGGCGACCGGAAGTTCGATCCCGCGGTGGACAAGCGCGAGGTGCTGCTGACCGGCTTCAATGCCCGCCAGCATGACCACTCGCTGCACAGCGTGACGGCTGGTCCCGATGGCCAGTGGAACTTCAACAACGGCAACACCGGCGGCATCTTCACCGACAAGTCGGGCAAGACCTTCCGCATGGGGAGCGGCTACTACAAGGATGGTGGCGGCACCTGGTATCAGGATACCAAGGCGATCGCCGGCAAGCCGAGTGATGATGGCAACGTGTGGGTCGGCGGCTTCTCCGTCCGAATGAATCCGGACGGCACCAATGCCCGCATCGTGGGCCACAATTATCGCAACTCGTATGAGCAGGCGCTGACTTCATTCGGCGACATGTTCCAGAGCGACAATGACGACCCGCCGGCCTGCCGCGTGGCCGAGGTGATGGAAGGTGGCAATGCCGGCTTCTCGTCTGCCGATGGCCAGCGCTCGTGGGGTGCGGATCGCCGCCCGGGTCAAGACGTTCCGACGGCCGAGTGGCGCCAGGAAGATCCGGGCACGATGCCTTCCGGCGATGTCTACGGCGGCGGTTCGCCGACCGGTGTCGCTTTCTATGAAAGCGGTGCGCTTGGCGACAAGTGGCAGGGCCTGTTGCTCGCTTGCGAAGCGGGCAAGAACGTGGTCTTCGGTTACCTGCCGGTGCCAGAGGGGGCGGGCTTCAAGCTCCAGCGCATCGACTTCCTCACGTCTAACAAGGAGAAGGAATTCGCCGGCTCCGACTTCCTCGGCGGCAAGGCGAACGGTGAGCTCAAGACGCTGTTCCGTCCTTCCGACGTGGCCGTCGGTCCCGATGGCGCGCTCTATGTTGCCGACTGGTTCGACCAGCGCGTCGGCGGTCACGGCACGATGGACAAGTCCGGTTCGGGCACGATCTATCGCATCGCGCCGAAGGGCTTCAAGCCGGTGGTGCCGAAGTTCGACCTGAACACGACCGAAGGCCAGATCGCGGCGCTGAAGAGCCCGGCGGTGAATGTCCGCAACAGCGGCTTCGTTCGCCTGAAGGCCCAGGGTGACAAGGCGGTGCCTGCGCTCGTGGAGTTGCTGAACGACAAGAATCCTTACATTGCCGCTCGTGCGGTGTGGTTGCTCGCTCAGGTCGGACCTTCTGGTGAGAAGGTCGTGGCGGATCTGCTTTCGTCTGACAATGCACGGACTCGTCTGGTCGCTTGCCGTGCGGTGCGCGCTGCCGGTGGTGATGTCGTGAAGCTGGCCGAGAAGATGGCGGCGGATCCTTCCCCGATGGTGCGCCGTGAGATCGCCCTCTCGCTGCGCCCGGTGGCGGCGGACAAGGCGCTGCCGTTCCTGGTGACGATCGGTGAGAAGTTCGATGGCAAGGACCGCGCCTACCTTGAAGCCTTCGGCCTCGGCTGCTCCAACAAGGAGGCCGCGGTGTACGATGCCCTTCGTAGCAAGGTGACTGCCTCCCCTGAGATGTGGACGGATGCCTTCGCCTGGCTCGCCTGGCGCTTGCATGCGCCGCAGGCCGTGGCCGACCAGAAAGCGCGCGCGCTTTCGAAGAAGGTCAGCCCGGATCAAGTGAAGCTCACGTTGACCGCGCTCGGCTTTACCAATAGCGCCGCGGCCGCCACCGCGATGATCGAACTCGCGAACACCGCGGGCTTTGAACAGAAGGACTTGGCGAACTGGTGGGTGAACAACCGCAAGGGCAACCTGTGGAAGGCCTTCGACGTGGATGGCATCCTCAAGGCGATGGGCCAGGATCCTACAAACGTGAAGCTGACCGCCGTGGAAATGCCGGCCGAGCCTGCGAATGCGCCGAAACTGCCGCCCGCCGCCGAGATCGCGAAGCTGCAGGGTGACCCTGCCAAGGGCAAGACCGCGGTGGCCGCCTGCTACATGTGCCACCACATCGGTGACACCGGTGTCGAGTATGGCCCGGACCTCACGAGCTTCGGCAAGCAACAGCCGACGGAAGTCATCGTGAATGCGATCGCGAATCCCTCCGCGGATGTTTCGCACGGCTATGACGGCAGCGAGATCAAGACCAAGGATGGCATCACCATCATGGGCATGGTGCTCAGCGAAGGCGACCCGATCATCGTGAAGTGCCTGGGTGGCCAGACGCAGACCATCGCCAAGTCGCGCATCGCGAGCGTGAAGAAGATGGAGAAGTCGCTGATGTATACCCCCGCCATGCTCGGCCTGACCCCGCAGTCCATCGCCGACATTGCGGCCTATTTGAAGAGCCTGTGATCAAACGCCTGATCGATTGATCAAAGCCCGGCATTCCCCAAGGATGCCGGGCTTTTTCGTGCCGGGATCTCAGGCAGCAAAGCCACCGTCGATCAGCAGGCTGGCACCGGTGATGTAGGCGGACTCCGGGCCTGCGAGGTAAGCGACAAAGGAAGCGATCTCATCGCCGGTGCCGTAGCGGGGCAGTGCCATGAGGCCCTTGAGCGATTCAGCGAAGGGGCCGTCCGCAGGGTTCAATTCCGTGTCCACCGGGCCGGGCTGGATGTTGTTCACGGTGATGCCGCGCGGTCCGAGATCTCGGGCGAGACCTTTGGTCAGGCCAGCCACTGCCGCCTTGCTCGCGGCATAGACGCCGCCTCCGGCGAAGGGCATGCGCTCGGCATTCGTGCTGCCGATGGTGATGATGCGGCCGCCCTCCTTCATGTGATTCGCCGCTTCCTGCGAGGCGACAAAAACGCCGCGGACGTTGATGGCCATGAGGCGGTCGTAGTCGGCGAGGGAGAATTGGTCGAGCGGAGCCATGACGGCGATGCCGGCGTTGTTGACGAGGATATCGAGGCCGCCGAGCTGCTTGACGGTGTCGTTCACGGAGCGCTTCACGGCTTCCGCATCGGCTGCGTCCGCTTGGATGGCGATGGCTTTGCCGCCGGCTGATTCGATTTCCTTCACGACGGCTTCGGCGCGGTCGGGAGAGCTGCTGTAGGTGATGGCGACCGCGGCTCCTTCGGCGGCGAGGCGTTTCGCGATGGCGGCGCCGATGCCGCGCGATGCTCCGGTGACGAGGGCGATCTTGCCGGTGAGCTTGTTGGTCGATTCGGTTTTCATGATGTGTGTCCTGGGGTGGGTCGGTGGTGTTCGTTCCGGCGAGTTGTCAGCCGTGGAAGAGGAATGACATGCCGCTGCCGGTTTGCCCAATGCCGTGATCGTTGGCTGGGCATGCTTATTTGGAATGGCAGCGGTTAGGGCGTGGGCTAGACCCCGAAGACTTGGTCCAGCTCGATCACGTGCTTGCCGGGGCCGAATGTGACGGGTGCCTTGGCCAGCTTCTCGGCGAGGATCGAGGTGGGCAATGGCCGGAACTTCCGGATGAGGCCGAGGCTATTCACGAATTTCAACACGTGGGCCGTGAAGCGTTCGCTGGCCCGGTCGGTGTCCTTCCGGAGCAGGAACCCCGGTCTGAATATGAGGCATTGGTCGAAGCCGAGATTGGCAATGTGCTCGTCGAGTGTGCCTTTCAGCTTGGAGTAGAACACTTTGCTGGTGGCGGATGCACCGTAAGCAGACACCACCACGGCCCGGGAAACTCCATTCCGCTTGGCGATCGCGGCGAACTTCGCGGGGATGTCATGATCGATCTGCCACTGCTTTTCCTTGGAGCCGGCGGCTTTGAGCGTGGTGCCAAGGCATGAAAACCAGACGTCGCCTTTGATGGATTCGGAAACCTCTTCGAGTTTATCGAAGTCGGTGATGACTTCTGAATACTTTGGATGCTCCAGCCCGCTGGAACGACGCACGAAGGCCACCACTTCCGTGTAGCCATGATCCTGTAGCAAGACCTTCACGAGGTCTTTGCCCGTGGCGCCGGTGGCTCCGATGATCAACGCTTTCATGTTCATCTGGGCCCCATGCAACCTGAATGGTCAAACACCTAGTTCATGCCGGGAGTGGAGGACAGATCAATTTGGGCCGTGCTTTCTTGAACAGCCACCTGACCAAGCGCAGCAGCAGGACCGAGAAGATGAATTCGAATCCGAGGATCAACCACACGATGCCGGTGAGGGGGCTGCGTTTCACGGGTTCGCTGCCGCCGTTCAGGGAGAGTTGGTGGAGGATGGCCGTCTCGGCGAAATGGGGTGCATGTTCGACATCGGAGACCAATCGCGGCAAGAGCAGCGATCCATCCGGCAGCGGGATGCTTCCGGCGATCATTTCGGCACCGAGCATGCCGGCTTTTTCATGATCTCCGTGCAGGCGCGTGGAGCCGATGCCGAGCCCGGTGGCGCCGGTGCCGAAGCCCCAAATCACCGGGCCGGAGTCGGCGTCGATGTAGAAGTCGGGTTGCTTCGAGCCGCGCGAGAACTCGCGCCAGCCGGCCGCGAGGCTGTCGACCTGCCAGAAGTCGCTCACCAGTTTCTGATAGAGTGCATCGGCTGCCACAGGATCGAGGTCGCGGGCATAGGAAAAGAAGAAGCCATTGGTGCAACCGCGCGATGGTCCCCACGCTTCGCCGCTTTCTATCGTGGCCATGTAAGGTGGCAGGTCTCCGGCGAAGTTTGCCATCACGCGTTGGAAGGCGTGCTTCGCCCAAGCGCTGCGCGATGTATCGGCTCTTTTGATCATGGCGATGCCTGCGACGACGTCGGCGGGAAAGCATTGCCCGGGGTAGTCATCGACCAGGCCATGGGCGGAGGCATCGATGTCCGCGGCGAGATCGTCGGTGAGTTGCTTGAGAAAAGGGAGGTGCTCGGTTTTACCTGTTAGATGGTGGTGGGCGGCGAGCGATCCGATCACGAGCATGCGGTAGAAGCAGTTCGGGTCGTCGAGGTAGTCATCGCCCCAGTAATTCTTCACCCACGAGGCGTGGCCGGGATCGAGGATGATGCGGGCGCAAGCCTCGATGGCGTTTTTGCCGGTTTCCTTTGGCGGGCGTTTTGCCAGAGATGGATCCTTCTCCCACTGGGCTTGCAGATTCTCGGTGGCCAGCAGGTAGAAGAAGGCGCCGTAGACCGGTGACTCGGTGGCGGTGATCTGATTCGAGCGCACGCTTTCCGCGATGCCGGAGGCAATGCGCCGGTCCACGTAGCCGGGAAGGCGGCGGGACAGTGAGGCGTGCAGATTGAAAGCGAAGGTGGAAGGCACCGCCGAGCGGAGGCCGCGATCCGTGAGAAGATACCATGATGTCTTCGCGAACGGGAAGACCACGAAGGCCAACGTGGGAATCAGGATCAGGAGGGCGAGGGTGCGCAGGACCAGCTTCTTCATGCGTGCGCTTGAGAACGCCGCAGACGCGGGGACTTGCCGTGAGGTGCGCGTGAAAAAGCGGTGAAGTACGATGGCCGTCGTATCTTCACAGCGCAGCCCGCGTCCTCGCCACCAGGGTGGAGTCCGGTGCCGATGATCCTTTCAGCCAATGCACGCTCGCGGCGAGGAAGCGGTGGCGGAATGCCGGCGACAGTGTCTGCCAGTCCTCGATGACGGCGCCGCTGAACTTGTAGTCGTGGGAGTCGGTGCCCTTCATGTAGATGAGACGCTGGGCGGCATCGACGAAGGCCTTGGGGTCACCGCCAGCATCGAGGTAGGCGAGCGTCCGGCGTGCTGCGAGCGGACGATCCCCCATGAGGCCGGAGAAGATTTCCTCCACGGCTTCGGGGCCGGGTTTGATGCCGGACACGGGCTCGAAGGTATCGATCTGGGGGCCTTCCTTCGCTCCGGCATCGTCACGGAAGAGCGGGAGGAAGGAGGCATTCTGGAGCATCAGGAAGCGGCGCGTCTCATCATTGGCGGCATGGTGGAAGGCGTAGTGCAGCGCATTGGTGGTGGTGGAAGCATGGAGCGCCACGATGCCGGGCTGGCGCATCAGCAATTCGGCTGCGGCGTGGAACATGGCGTCCCAGATTGGTTGCGGGCTGGCACCGGCATTGATGAGCTGGACGACCTTCGCCGAGGTTTCGTCCCAAGTGCCGGTGCGCAGGGTGGCGAGCATGTCGGCGGCGACTTCGGGCCGGTTTTCGCCGCCGTTCCAAGTGGCGCGGAGTTCCTTGAGGCGTTCGAGATTTTTGCGGCCGGGACGATCGGCGAGTTCGTCGCTTTCGGCAGGGTTCGCCTCATCGTGCGCGAGCAGGGCGTAGGAGAGTGAACGCAGGACCGGTTCGGCGTGCTGCCAGCCGATGAGGTGCAGAAGTCGCCAGGAATTGGCGACGTAGATGGCCTTGTGCCCGATATCCCGGTAGTCGCGCGCGCCGTAGCGGCAGAAGAGATCGAAGGCTGCCTGGGTATCGCCGCCGCGGGCGAGGGCGGCGGCGGCGGTGTCGGCGCAGGAGACATCCCACGAATCCATGCCCATCGTGAACGCCGCGGCGGCACGATCCGAGGCGGGCACGGCGGGCTCGAAGACGCTCTCCATGGTCCAATCGCCGGACTGTTTGTCGCGGTCCTGTGACGATTTGAACTGATCAAGTGCCCAAAAGACCGGGAGCCAGCGGTCCGAGTCAGGGGCATTCAAGCTGGCAATGTGGGCGGAATTCACCACCAGCACGGCGTGGAATTTGAAGCCGACCGGGCGTGGCTGGATATTGCGGATGCCGGCCAGCAAGAGGGCGGCGACGATTTCCCGATGAGTGGTGCCGGCCTTGATCTTCGCGCCGACTTCCTCCAGCAGCCGTTCACGTGGAGTGTCTTCCAGCAGGCGGACGAGGGGCTCGATCTCCGGGCGGAAGCGGACGATGGATGGGTCGACCTTTGCCTCTTGGGCGGAAACGCGCGGCAGTCCTGCGAGAAAGCCGAGACCACCGAATGCGCCCGTGCCGATGAAGTCCCGCCGTGTGAAATCGCCGCTCATGAAGGAGATGGCCTGCTTGGGAAGACCAAGCGGCACTCTGGACGAGAACGCCTTATACTGCAAGTTGCCCGGTGAGATCTTCGGGGGCGGCTGATTGCTTTCGCCGTACAAAACTCACGGCCGGCACGGGGGTAAACCCAAGAAACCCCGTGCCGGCCGTGTTCTGAACGGTTGCTACAAACTGGAAGGTGAAACCCAAGAAACCAACCGCTCGCCACAACCTATGTGGGTTCAAATTAAGCGGTAGGCGTGCCAAGTCTCTCCCAACGTTATGGAAAAATCGTCACAAAAGTCGGTGAATTGAGGTAGACATGAACGCCGTAAATCGAATTGGGGCGATCACTTGCGGTCCACAATTGCGAGCACGGCATCGTGCGACAGATCGGCTCGCTGGTAAGCTCCCATCGCGTTTTCGATCATCGCGATGGAGGTTTCGCGCTCGTCATGAATGACCTGCACGTCGTGGGCGCGGAGTTGGTCGACCTCGGTCTGGAACTTGGCGCGGGCGAAGATGAGGATGCCGGGATTCTTTTCACGGACCAGCGGCAGGGCGGCGAGGGTGATGGCGACGGAAGGGAAGGTGAAGGCGACGAAGCGCGCGCGCTCGATGCCGGCGAGATCGAGTGCCTCCGGATGGGCTGCATCCGCGAAGAGCACCGGCTGGCCGGCGGCCTTGAGCTCGCGGACGGTGTCGGCATTCAGCTCCATCACCAGCGTGGGGATGTCGCAGCGGCGCATGGCTTCATTGAGGCTCAGGCCGACCGGGCCGTAGCCGCAGATGATGGCGTGGTCGGCGATTTTGCGGACGGCGGCGGTGGGGGCCATGTCGGGCGCGGGCCGGGACGAGGACTTGAGGCCCTTGCTTTCCAGCCAACGGCCGAGCGGTCCCGCGCCGCGCATCAGGGAGGGGACGAGGCCCATGGTGACAGCGGTGCAGGCGAGCAGGAGCTGCTCGACGCCGGGATCGAAGAGCCGGAAGCCGCCGGCTTTTTTTACCAGCACGAGTGAGAATTCCCCCGTGCTCGCCAAGCTGGCGGTGGCCAAGAGGGCGGGCCGCAGCGGCACCTTCATGATCTTGGTCACGGCGAAGACGATGCCGCCCTTCACCGAGAGGATGAGGATGGTCCCGAGCAGGACGAAGGCCCACTGGTGAGCCAGCGCACCGAGGTCGATCATGAGGCCGACCGAGACGAAGAAGATTGTGAGGAACAGGTCCTTGAACGGCAGGATGTCCGCCATGATGCGGTGCGAGTAGATCGACTCGCTGAGCACGAGGCCCGCGGCAAAGGCCCCGAGGGCGAGGCTGAGCTGCAGGGCTTCGCCTGCCAACGCGACTGCGGCGCAGGTGCCGATGATGGTCAGCGTGAAGAGCTCGCGGCTGCGGGTGCGGGCGACGGCGTGGAGGAGGGGGGTATTGCCGTAGCGGCCGAGCAGTACCGCTCCGCCGAGGAACAGGACGCCTTTTCCGATGGCCCACGCGATATTGCCCACCGTGGATCCCGTGCCGGTGCCGTAGATCGCCGGCAGCATCAGCATGAAGAGGATGACGAGGAGGTCTTGGAAAAGCGCGACGCCCAGCGAGAAGCGGGCACCGGGGTTATTCGGCTGGCCGATTTCCTGGAAGGACTTCATGGCCACGGCGGTGGAGCTGAGGGCGATGGCCACCGACATGACGATGGTTTCCGGCCACGGCAGGCCGGTGAATCGGGAGACTCCGCCGGCGATGAGGGCGGTGAGTGCGACCTGGAGTCCTCCCCCGAAAAGCGACAGGCGCCAGAGATGGCGGAATTCCTCGACGGAGAACTCCAGGCCGAGGGTGAACATCAGCAGGATCACACCGAGCTCGCCGAGGTTCGCGATCGTGGGGTCCTGCGGGCCGATGCCGACCAGAAGCAGCACCCCGCTATTGGCAATCAACACGCCGCAGAGGAAATAGCCGACGAGCAAGCTCTGGCGCAGCTTCACCAAGGCCAGCGAGACGAAGACTGCCAGCACCAGCACCATGGCCAGCATGCCGAAAAACGGCGTCACGCTGGAGCCACCGGCGGCGAGAGGGAGTTGATCGATCCAAGGCACGGGCATCGCCTCCAGCATTTCCGATGCACGGCGCGGAGGGAAGCTTTGCGTCACGGCCATGCGTCACCAAAGCGCATTCCGGCTCGACGGCTCCGCGGCCCGGCCCATAGTCGCCCGCGTTCCCCGGAAGCGGGCGATGCCACCGTGGCGGAATCGGTAGACGCCGCGGACTTAAAATCCGTTGGGAGGTAACTCCCGTGCCGGTTCGAGTCCGGCCGGTGGCACTGATGATCTCCAGAGCGGCGTTACCTCGCCGTCGAAATGCCCGTTAGAGATGTGGCGGAGATCTGGGCGGCGTGATCCGAGCCGACCTTTACTAGATTCTCAGCGCGGGTCGCCTTGGTGAGGTCTTTATCGCGGAGCAAGTCAATTGCTGCAGGCGCTGGCGGGCGAGGAGGTCGATCGCAAGACCGTGGCCGCCCGGGCAGGGATAGGGTAGCGGGGAATGTTGAGGCCCGGGGGGGCTTTTGGTTTCAGACCAGCGACCGCAGGGCGCGGCGGACGAGGTCGGCGAGGTTCTTGCCGTTGATGGAGTGGGAGGCGTACTCGGCTTCCGGGATTTCCTTCACGCGGTCGGAGGCGCAAGACTCGGCAAAGACGGTCACTTTCCGGACGCGGCACTTTTCGCCCTCGTCCGTCACCAGGATATAATGATGATCCGATCCACGTTCTCCGCGAATGGATCCCAAGTATATCTCACGCATGGTCTGGTACATAGGAAGGGAAAGTATGCGATTTGGGCGTCGGGTTCGGTTGCCTGGGAGGCCGCCCTCAAAAGGTTCGACGCAGCGGGATATCCGGCGGTTACAAGGTGCGCCGGAATTCGGGAGATTTCCCGGGTAGGGTCCGGTTTAGGCCGGAAAGAGTTCGCTCAAGCAAAACGGGCGGCTCCGCGAGAGCGGCAAGCCGGGCTTCCGTTATTCGGCAGGGATCAGATCGAAAAGGTTCCGTCCGCCGTGTGACTCGGGCGGGGTGGGGGGATCGGCCGCTGGTGTGGCTGGAGAGTCGCCTGCTCCGGTCGCCGGCTGTCCGGGATCGACTGACGGTGTGGAAGCAGGGGCCTGGGTGGGAACCGGCGTGACCTCGGCCACTTGGCCAGGCGTGGCCTGATCCAATTGCCGGGTGAGGTCGTCGATGAGCTCTTCCCAGATCATGAGGTCGCTGGAGGAGAGGTTTGCCAGCGCGTTGGCTTGTGGCAGGTCGAGTTGCTCTTGCAGCGCCTCTTGCTGTTGCTTCGAGTCCAGGGGCTTGGTATCAGCGGCAGGCTTTGCGTCGGCGATGTTTTCGCTGGCTGGCTTGGAGCTGCCGTTGCTGCCGCGGCCATCGACGATCTGCATGCCCGGGTCGTAGGACTGGGCGCCCCGGACCAGGATGGGGAAGATGCGTGTCTGCTGGTCAGACGTCAGGTCGAGCTCGCCCGTGAGTTTTGCCAATTGCCGGAGCGCATGGGCTTCGACCCGGCTGGCACTGGCCAGGAGTTCGTCATGCCGCGGGTGGCCGGGTTTGACCTGAACCTTCAAGTCCGTCCGCAGCTCGGCTGCGGCTGGTCCAGAAGGCGTGTTCCGGTCTGCTCGCGGACGATTGGGACGGCTGGACTTGCCAGAACCCGCCGAACGGGCACCGCTTGCCTGGGATTCCGGTTGCCAGGCACCGGAGGTGGCGAATTCTTCCTTCGCGCTCTTGCCGCGATTCGTCCGCGATGTTCCCGCTTCCATGCCGCCGGCCGCGTCACCATGGGTGACGACGAAGGTCACCGTGCCGGCTAGCACCAGCATGACGACTCCGGTTATGAATGGAAGGCGGTGGACCATCGTGACGTCAGTCAGGTCTGCGGGCGGAGTTTCTGGATCTTCTCATCCAGGCTTTGCTTCTCCTTCTTCAGCTTCGCGGCATTCGGGCCATCGAGTTCCTCGATGAGCCGTCCGTAGAGCTCGGAGATTTGTTCGTGATAACTGAGAATGGTTTCGTCGCGCTTGAGGCGGATGCGCGTGGCCGCGCGCTGGATCTCACGCTCCACGGAGACTTGCTCCTGGGGTGCGAGGTCGAGCGAGTGCTTCAGGAGCGAGAGCGTCTCTTCTTCCCAATGGGCAGAGACCTCGGGCTTGGGCGCAGAGGCTTTCTTGCCCTGAATCTGGCCGACGCCGAAGCCGCAGGCGAAGACGGTCGCGAGGGCGAGAAGGATCACGAGATGATCGCGGAAACTTGGCTTCATGGTGCTTCAGGGATCGGGATTCGTGGGGAAGGAAGATGGCTCGAAGGCGTCAGGCGGTCCGCCAACAAGAGCCAAGCGAGGATGCCTGCCAAAACGGCCAGACCGGCCACGGTCCAGCGGCGCCAGATCTGGCGCAGGAAGCCGGCATGAACCTGAGCGCCGAGCTCAGGCAGCCAGCCGATGGGATTGTCTTCCGGTGCGGCTCCTGAGGCCGACTCGGTCATCGTGCGGCGGAGCTTTTGCCGGCCGGCGGCCGCGAGCTTCTGCCAGGATGGCGGGGTATCGGGCTTCATGGCGATTCGAGTTGTTTGAGCAATGTGTTGAGTTTCTTGCGGGCGCGGAAGGCGGTCACCTTGACCTTTGATTGGCCCCAGCCGGTCAATGCGGAGATCTCGGCGACCGAGCGCTCTTCCAGGTCGAGCAGACGGATGACGATTTGTTCGTGGGGCTTCAGTGCGGCGATGAGGCGGTCGAGAAGGCCGGACACCAGATCCGGGTCATCATTGCCGCCGTGATCTTCCGCCTGGGATTGGATGTGCTCGAGGGCGATGCGCTCGGCGTCCGTTAGATCGCTCGCCATGACGGCGGGGCGGGCCTTCTGACGGCGCAGCCAATCGTAGCAGGTGGTGACCGCGAGGCGGCTAACCCAGTGACTGAAAGGCTGCGGGCCCCGGTACTGGTGCATCTTCACGAAGACCTTGATGAAGACTTCCTGGAGGACGTCTTCCAGATCCGCATTCCGGCGGATCTGGCGGCTGACGAGGCGCGCTACCAGGGGATGGAGGAGAGTGACGATTTCCTTGCCCGCGGCTTCTTCGCCCCTGCGCGCCGCTTCCAGCAGGGCCATCGATGGCTCCTGGGATGAAGCGGCGTCATTGACCGGGGCGGCCATGCCCGGTGCCGGGCAGGCACCTGCCTGCGGCGCGTGGCCGAAGACCTCCGGGGTCGCCCAGAGCCCGTGCTCGATCCGTCCGCTATGGAGGTAGCCGCTCATGGGGTGGGCGTGCGTTGCACGCGGTAGTAACGATGGGCCGGCGCGGGCGAGGTGGTATCGGTGAAGGAAAGGGAGGCGGTGATCTTGTTCGCGGCGAAGCGTGATCCGGTCAGGGCATTGCTCCACGACTTGAGATCGTCGGAGCACTGGACCTGATAGTCGAAGCCGGTATGGGCAGGCCACCGGAGCAGGCTGCCTCCACTGGACGGCTTGGTGACGCTCTCCAAGGCAAAGGGCTCCGGCGGGATGGAGGCCACCAGCCAATCCGCGACGAGCAGCCAGTTGTCCCCGGCCTGGCCAGGAGAACCGGCCGCGATCTCCCACTCGGCGGCGACGGGTCCGAGATTCATCGCGGCCGAGACGGAGGTGAATTTCTGACTGAAAAGCGGTATGGAATCCAATTCCGCGGACCACACGTTCTTGGTGAAATTGATCGAAACACTCAGCGTCTGGAGGGCGGCGATGCCTAACAACTGGTCGCCGCGCAGGAAGGCGATGCCGGTGTCGCGGACGGTGACGCCGTCGTCGGTCATGACTTTCCCGGAGGTGTTGTCGAAGACCACTGCGGCGAGGAAGGTGCCCGCGATGTTGTAGAACGAGATGTAGAAGCGGTCGCGTTTCGAATTGGTGGAGTCTTGCACTCCCAGCAGGGAATCGAACTGCACCTCCGGGAAGCCGGTGGTGACGGGATTGAAATTGACCGGGCGGTAGACCAGAGTGGTTGCACTATTCGGCGAGGCATAGCCCAGCCAGGCGGTCTTTCCCAAGGGCAGATCGGCCACTGCATTCTGGGCGATCCCTTGCACTGCGTTGACCGAATTGGTGGAGACCCAACTGTTGCTGCCGCCCCACTTGTTGTTGCCCACGGTGAACTCCTCGAACTGCGTGGAATACAGCGTGCCCGCCTCCGACACCGGCGTCAGGATCGACGTCGAGAGGAGGAAGACCGCTTGGGCGGCAGTGAGGAGAGGGCGCTTCACAAGTCAGTTAGCCGGGCTTCGCCAAAAGCAACGCTGGGTGGGATTCATCCTGGCGGGGATTCAGGGTGAAGTGGTGGATTTGGGATCCTTGTCTGACTTGTCCTTGGTCTGGCCTGGCGGTGCCGGAGGTTTTCCGCGGCCGGTTCCCTTGAAGAATTCCTCGAGGGTCACGAAGCCATCCTCATTCTCATCCATGTGGTTGAAGTGGTTCGCGGGGACGTGCGGAGGGACGTGGCTGTATCTCGGCAGGGTGGAGAACTCTTCCAACGTGAGGAGCTGATCATCACCGGCCAGATCGAGGAAGAGGGATGCGACCTTCTGGTCCATGCGGTTCTTCAATTCCACGACCGCGGCCTGACGCTCGGTCTCATCGACCTGTCCATCGCCATTCGTGTCCCAGATCTTGTTGCCCTGGCCGCGGGAGCTATTGCGGGCCTCATCGTATGCCTGGCGCTCCAATTCGGAGATGTTCCCGTCTCCATTCACATCGAGGAACGCGGCGGTGGAGGTCGTCATGCCCGGTGGCACGGCGACGCAAACTCCGGCGAGAACAAGCCACGGGAAGAGTGGAGTTTTCATGATTGAATGCGGGGACAGCTTTCGAGAATGGCCGTCTGGCGGGGCATCGGTTTCCAACGATGCAGGGCGCAAACCGGGGTCCATACCGGCCCGCAGGATAGGGGATGGGGGGCCGCAAGGCAATGCCGAGCATGCGTAGGGTCCGGCGGTGGGAGCCGGCCTGAATCCGGGGGCCGGGATTTACTTCGCAGGCACCCGCGTGCGGGCGGCGGTGTAGCCGGCGGCTTCGGCGGTGATTTCCCAGGCACCGCCCGGCTGGGCGCTGCCAACCGGCGAGAGGTGGAGCTTGCCGGAGTCGGTGCCGCGGGTTTCGGCCATGCCCTGGGCGAGGGCGAGGATGGCGCGGATGATGGTTTCACCTTCGGCATCCGACACGGCGACCTGGGGAGGCATGGGGACCTCGCCCCAGACGCCGCCGCCGCCGGTTTTGACCTTGGCTTGCAGGCGGGCGGCCTCGTCGGGTTTGCCGCGGTATTTCATGGCGACGTCGAGATAGGCGGGGCCGACGGAGGTCTTGTCGACCTGATGGCAGGCGAAGCATTGGCGGGAGGTGACCAGCTTCTCGATGTCGGAGGAGAACTGGGGGCCGCCGGCGTCGTGGCCGGTGGGGGGGATGTAGCGGGCGCGGACGACGATCTTCGAGGGATCGGCGGCGCCTTTGACGGTGAAGGGGACTTCTTCGTCGAAGCCGAGCTTGTCGGGCTTGCCGGTGAGATCGAGGGTGAGGGGTGGTAGCGTCTTTTCCGCTTCAAGGGGGACACGGGCGATCGCGATGGCGCCTTTCGCATCGGTGGCGACGGCGCGGAGTTCGGAGCCGCTGCTGGTCAGGGTGACGGAGGTGCCGGTGCCGACCTTGGTTTCGTTGACGCCCTGGGTGAGCCACCACTCGATGGTCACGCGGTCGTTGTCAGGGTCGCTGGCGGTGGCGGTGTAGGTGGTGCCGCTGGTGGCGACGGTGATCGTGGGAGGCTGGTTGCCATCGGCGGCGTGGAAGCTGCGGATGCGGCCGTCCTTGTTGAAGTACCAGTCGCCGCCGTATTCGAGCAGCCAGAGGGTGCCATCCGCGGCCATCTCGAGGTCCATCGGGTGCTTCAGCTTGTCCATGACGGGCTCGAGCTTTTCGAGCTTCTCCTCGCGGCCGAGCTTGGCCTTCCACATCTTGCTGCGGGCCCAATCGTAGGTCAGCAGCGAGTGGTCATCCTCCTTGCCGAGGAGATTGAACTTTCTACGAGCATCATAGTAGAAGACGGGGCCGGCCATCGCATTGCGGCCACCGCTGCCCATGACGGGGAACTCGGGGCTGTCCGCATAGGGATACCAGATGAAGGCCTTCTGGGCCGGTGGCAGGTCGACGAGGCCGGTATTGCGGATGCTGGGGTTCTTCGGCTTGGCGGGGTCGGTGATTTCGCCGGGCTTGCCGGTATTGAAGTCGACGATGGCGTAGGGCTTGTTGTCGGCGATGACGAAGGGCCAGCCGAAGTTGCCGGCTTGCTTGGCCTGGTTCACTTCATCGTGACCGCGGGGACCCTTGGAGCCTTCGTTGCCGGCGTCGGGGCCGACTTCTCCCCAGTAGAGTACGCGGGTTTTCGGGTCGATGGAGATGCGGAAGGGATTGCGGCAACCCATCACGTAGATCTCGGGGCGGGTCTTTGCGGTGCCGGGTGGGAAGAGATTGCCCTTCGGGATCTCGTAGCCGTTTTCGGTGGGCTTGATGCGGAGGATCTTGCCGCGGAGGTCATTGGTATTGCCGGCGCTGCGCATCGAGTCGGCGTGCTCGTGGCCATCGCGGTCATCCATGGGCGCGAAGCCATCGCTCTCGAAGGGGTTCGTATTGTCGCCGGTGCTGAGGTAGAGGAGGCCATCCGGACTGAAGGTGAGCGAGCCGCCGTGGTGGCAGACCCGGTCGCGGCGGTCGGTGGGGATATCGAGCAGGACCTTCTCCGAGGAGAGGTCGAGCTTTCCATCCTTCAGCTCGAAGCGGGAGAGGCGGTTCAGCATCTCCTTGGGATGGCTGTAGTAGAGGTAGAGGCGGCGATTCTTGGCGAAGGCTGGATCGAGGGTCACGCCGAGCAGACCGTCCTCGCGGGCCCATGGCGAATTGCGGTCGGCTTCGCGCAAGGCGGTCACTGGCACCTCGCCGATTTCGAAGACGCCGCCGGTGGATGGGCGAACGCGCAGCACCCGGCCCTCGCGCTCGATGACGATGATGTCGCCATTTGGAACGAGGGTGATTTCCATCGGGTCGCGGAGGTTATCGACGATGGTGGTGCTCTGGATTTCGGCGGCCGGGGTGCAGGTGATGGCGAGGCCGGAGAGGAGGACGGAGCGAAGGGTGAGTGACGAGCTCATGCGAGGGTTCGGACTGGGCTAACGGGGCGGAAGGATTTGGTGGGAGGCGATACTTTCTCAGCTAATAAAACGTTTCAGGCGGCCGGGGCCCAAGCGAAAAAAGATGGCCTTGGGAGGGCGCGCAGGGGCCTCGGGAGGGGGCCAGTCGAGTCCGTTGACGCATCCGGGGGCTGGTGATGAAATACGGGCATGAGGTTTGCGTGTGTTCTGTTGGTTTTCCTGTCGGCGGCCTTGTTCGCCGAGCCTGTCGAGCTGGTGACGCCCGAGTTGCGGGATGCGATCCAGCCGCAGCTCGCGGTCGGGGTGGCGGGGGACATCCATGTTGTCTTCGGCAAGGGCAATGCGGTGTATCATACGGCCTCGGCGGATGGCCGGAAGTTCTCCGCGCCGGTGAAGGTGGGGGAGCTGGAGAAGCTGGCGCTTGGCAGGCGGCGTGGTCCGCGGGTGGCGGTGAGTGACGGGCTGGTGCTGGTCACCGCTATCTCGCATGCGGATGGGAATTTCCATACGTGGACTTCTTCCGACAAGGGCCAGAGCTGGCAGGAGGGCGAATCGCTCAACTCCAAGGATGGCACTGCGGGGGAAGGCATGCACGCGCTCGCAAGTGACGGCCGTGGCCATGTCGTGGTGGCGTGGGCAGCGAAGCGTGCCGGCGGGATGGAGGAGCGGGACCGCGTTTCCCATGATGGGGGAAAGACGTGGGGGCCGGAAGAGAGTGTCTATAGCTCGCCGAGCGGCAGCATCTGCCCGTGCTGCGTGCCGAACGTGGCGATCTCCTCGAAGGGGCAGGTCGCGGTGATGTGGCGGAATTCGCTGGAGGGGTCGCGCGACCTACACGTGGCGTTCCGCGAGGGTGATCAGCCTTTCTCACCGGGTATGAAGCTTGGCGATGGAACCTGGAAGATCGAGGGCTGCCCGATGGATGGCGGCGGTCTGGCTTTCTCGCCCATGGGGCAACGATTTGCGGTCTGGCGTCGCGAGAAGGCGGTTTATGCCAGCTCTTATACGTACCGGGAGAAGCTTTTGAGCGAGGATGCCAGCCAGCCGGTGGTGGCTTTTGCTGGCGACACGCCGGTCATCCTTTGGGAATCGGGTGGGAACCTGATGATGAAGCAGGGGGAGGAGGCGGCCGAGAAGTTCGCTGAGGGAGGGAAGTTCGCGAGTATCGTCGGCGAGAAGAATGGTGCGTGCATCGTGTGGGAAGGCACGAGGGGGGAGGGGAAGACGCTGCTTTTCGAGAGGCTGCGTTGAGAGTCGGCTACCAACCGAGCACCATCAAACGGGGCTTGGATGGATCGCCCTCGATGAAGCTGATCCAGATTTCGTGAGGATTGGATTTGGGAGCGAAGCCGAATCGGAAGATCACCTCGCGAGGTTTCTCCGGCTCGATTCGAAATCCGCGATAGGCTCCGATTCCCTGCCAGTCCTTGAGAGTCGCGTAATGCTTCAATACCGCAATCACTGCTTCACTGGGGCCGAAGAGCTTGTCCAACTCTTCCCACCTGTCCTCGTTGATGAGCGCCGTGATCCGGCAGGCTTCCGCCAAACACTGTGCGTCCTTGTCGGGTAGCTTCTCGATGCTTTGCTGGGCGAGCTTTTCCGGCTGCGTGACTTCCGCGATAGCATTCGGTGCAAAGGCCAACAGCGTCAGAAAAGCGACGAGGGTAGTAGGCGGCATGCCAGAGCATGCCACGGAAGGAACATCCCTACTGTAACTTGCGTGTAAAAACGAACGGGAAGCAGGAACGATCATTCCTGTTTCTTCGGCTCCAAGTTCTTCAGCAGGCGGAACAGGTCGCTGTTCGTGGTGAAGATCGCGGTGGTGTCCTTGGAGAGGGTGCTTTGGTAGGTCTCCAAGGTCTTCATGAACTGATAGAAATCGGCGGCCGCGGGGCTGGTGTTGTAGGCGGCGGCGTAGATGCCGGTGGCTTCGGCGTCGGCCTTGCCGCGGACTTCTTGTTCCGTGCGGTAGGCTTCGGATTCGATCTGTTGGAGATCGCGCTCCTTGCGGCCGAGGATTTTGGCGGCTTCACCAGCACCTTCGGAGCGGAAGCGGTCGGCGATCTGCTTTCGCTCGGAAGCCATACGGGCGTAGATCTTTTCCACGACGCCCGCCTTGTAGTTGATGCGCTTGAACTGGATGTCGATGAGTTCGATGCCCCAGGACTTCACCTTCGGTGCGGCGGACTTGAGGATCTGGTCGTCGAGGGCGCTGCGGCCATCGCGGATGGGAGGAAGCACGCCGAGATTCGAGTCGGCGGCGGTCAGTGCTTCATCGCGCTGGGGTTGGCGCGTCTTGTCGGTGCGAATGACTTCGATGAGGTCATGGGAGGCGATCACGGCACGGGTCTCGCTGCCGATGATGTCATCGAGCCGCGAGAGCGCGCTGCGTTCGTCGCGAAGCTTCTCGAAGTAGAGCTTGGGATCGGAGATGCGCCAGCGGGCGAAGTTGTCGACGGAGATGTAGAGCTTGTCGCGGGTGGGCATTTCGGTCGATGGGCCGTCCCATTCGAGGATGCGCTTCTCGATGCGATTGACATCCTGGATGAAGGGCTTCTTGAAATGCAGGCCGGCTTCGTTTTTCGCCGGGTCGGCATTGATCGGCGCGCCGACGGGCTTGCCGAATTCGGTGACGAAGATCTGTTCGGTTTCGCTGACGGTGTACATGCTGCCGCTGAGGAGCAAGTAGGTGAAGACGACGCCGGCGATGCCGAGGATGAGGATGGGGCGTTTCATGGCGTGCGATTTCAGCGGGCCGGGGCGACGCCTTGGTTGAGGTTCATGAGCGGGAGGAATTGCTTGGCGTCCTCGTCGATGATCACCTTGTTGCCGAGTTTCGGGAGCACTTCGCTCATCGTTTCAAGATAGAGGCGTTGCTTGGTGATGGCAGGCGCCTTGTCGTATTGAAGAAGGAGCTGTTGGAAGCGGGCAACGTCGCCCTGGGCTTCATTGATGCGGCGGACGGCGTAGCCCTCGGCGCCGGAGATGCGCTGCTGGGCCATGCCGCGGGCCTTCGGGATGACCTGGTTGTACTGGCCGTTGGCTTCGTTGATCATCTGCTCGCGCTCCTGTTGGGCGCGGTTCACGTCCTCGAAGGAATGCTGCACCTCGGCGGGCGGGTTGACGTTCTTGAGCTGGATCTGCTCGACACGCAGGCCCATGTCGATGTGCTCGACGTGCTTCTGGAGCTTCACCAAGGCCTCGGTCTCGATTTCGGTGCGGCCGATGGTCAGCACTTCATCGACGGTGCGGTCGCCGACCACTTCACGCATGGTGCTTTCGGTGAGGTCGCGCAGGGTCGGTCCCGGGTCGCGGACCTTGAAGAGATATTTCTCCGGATCAGAGATGCCGTATTGGACGATCCACTCCACCTGGGCGGCATTGAGGTCGCCGGTGACCATGTCGCGCTCAAGCAGGGGATCCTCGCTGCGTTGATCGCGGCTCGTCGCTCCGGGGGTATTGAAGCCGAACTCGAGTTTCAATTGCCGGCGGATGGGCACGACGGTCGCGGTATCGACGCCGAAGGGGATCTTGAAATGCAGGCCGGGCTCGGCGACGTGCTGGAATTTCCCGAAGCGTTGTACTACCGCCACCGATTCCGGGCTCACCGTGTAGAAGGAGGAGAAGATCCCGGTGAGCAGCAGAATCCCGACCGGGACAATGAAGGCGATCCACAGGAAAAGGCCAAGACGAGGCTTGGGAAAGCGGACCGAGGAAAGGGGAGGAGGGCCGGGCATGGGATTGGGGAAAGCGGTTGCACTCCCATATGGCCCCAACTGGCCGCCGGAATCGACTGGAATCTCGGGCTTACTTTCCTCCCGGGTCTTACACCGGCACTGGCACCTCTTCCAAGATATCGGCCACGACCTGGCGGCCGGTCACGCCGGAGAGCTTGGCTTCCGGGGCGATGACCATGCGGTGGGCGATGACGTCGGCGGCGACGGTCTGGATGGTTTCCGGCACGACGAATTCGCGGCCTTCGAAGAGGGACAGGGCCTGCGCCATCTTCATGAGGGCGATCGAGGCGCGCGGGCTGGCGGCGAGCTGAACATCATCGCGACCGCGGGTGGCGGAAACGATGTCGACGATGTAGCCGCGCAGTTCATCGCTGATGCGCACGGTGCGGGTGGTCTCTAACAGATTCACGAGATCATTGCGATTGATCACGGGGTCGAGGCGATCGACGGGATGGGTGTCGATCTGGTCGGCGAGGATGGCGCGCTCTTCTTCCGGGGTGACGTATCCGAGGCGGCTCTGCACCATGAATCGGTCCATCTGGGCTTCCGGCAGCGGATAGGTGCCGCGGAACTCGACCGGGTTCTGGGTGGCGATGACGAAGAAGAGGCCATTGAGGTCATGTCGCTCACCATCGATCGTGGCCTGACGCTCGGCCATCGCTTCTAACAGTGCCGACTGGGTGCGTGGCGAGGCGCGATTGATTTCATCCGCGAGCAAGATGTCCGCGAAGACCGGGCCGGGCCGGAAGCGGAACTCCTGGGTGCGGGGATCGAAGATCGAGACGCCGAGAATATCGCCGGGGAGAAGGTCGGGCGTGAATTGCACGCGCTTGAAGCCGGCACCATCCACCGCGCGGGCGATGGCCTTCGCGAGCGTGGTCTTACCGGTGCCGGGCACGTCTTCGACAAGCACGTGGCCACCGGCAGCGAGGCTAGCGAGGATATTGCGCAGGGCGGCGTCCTGGCCGCGCACCACGGTGCGGACGGCATCTTCAAGGAGGCGGGCGGTTTGGCGGGCGGAGGTGAGATCGCTCATTCTTTGGGTGTCTGGCGGCGCTCGCGGTCAGCGGCGGAAAGCGTACGATGTTTCTCGTAGATCGACTCCAGTTCACCGCGCGCGCTATCCGGCAGGCGGTCGGCGACGCGGTCCCACAGGCGGCGGTTGAGGAACTCGCGCGAGCGGGTCAGGGGGTCGAAGAAGTCCAGCTCCGCGAGGACGCGGGGTCCGGCGGGTGTGGCGGCGACCACGTGCATGGCGTAGGCATCGGCCGAGTCATCGCCGGTGGCGGGCGGCACGCGCACGGTCACCGCGGTCCAGCGGCCGGCGCGGTTCACGCCGAGGATTTCTCCCTGCTGGTGGGAGAGCAGCTCGTAGCCGGTATTGCGCAGCAGCTTGTCCTTGCCCGCCTTGTCGTCGAAGCAAGCGGACCGGGTGAGCATGGTGGCCACGTCACCGGAGGCGATGGCCTTGCGCCATTCTTCGACGGTGCGTTTCGCATCGTCCTCGGAGGGAGCGGAGTCTGCGGCGATGCCGCCGATGCGCTGCAAGAGACCGGCGGACCAATCCTCGGTGCGGGCCTTGGTGGCATCGGCGATCCACTGGCCGATCGCGGCTCCGTCCTTTACCTGGGCAAGGGCCGCTGATCCGGAGAAGCCAGGATTGGCGCGCCAGCCGCCCTCGCTGCGGTGAAGGAAAATCGTTTCGAGTCGCGGCTCCTCCGGCATCTTGCCGGAAACGACCTGGACCAGCGCGGCTGCGTCGTCACCGGTCTCGTGAATGTCGAGGAGCACCGGCGAGGCCAGATCGTCCGTCTGGTGGAAGCGCTGCCACAGGCGTGCCGTGCGGCCGAGGGCATCCAGTGAAACCTCGGCTTGCCCCGTGAAATCGAGGAGCGGGCAAAGGGCTGCCAGCGAGTTTGCGCGGAGGGCCGCGAGCACGGCATCGGCGGCGGCACGGGAGGTGGCTTCGCGGATGGGCGCGTAGGCTTCGGCGAGTTTTCCGGGGAAGAGGGCGAGCAGGTCGGGGTCGGCTTCCTCGGCATCTTCCTCCTGGCCCGGGCTTGGCTTGTGGATGACGGGATTGAGCAATGCCTGCGGGAGGCGCACGCGCCACTGGCCTGACTTCGAGCGGACGAAGGGCAGCTGGACGATCTTCGGCCGGGGGCGGGCGGCGAGGTCGCCGGGATCGAGCGCGACCACGCTGACCAGTCGTTCGTCACCATCCGGATCGGCCTGCACGATGGCGCGCAGGGCGTCCGGTGCGGCCAGCAGGCGCCATCCCGCATGGTGGATTTCCGGGCTCCGCAGCGAGCGGGAAATTGCTTGGAAGGTTTCTTCCCAATCGGCTGGCCGGGGATCCTCGAGGCCGCCGGCGATGGCGAGGGCGACCGGCAAGTTGCGCCCTTGCAGCGCGGTGAGGAAATCGGTGGCCAGTTTCTCCGGCGTGGATGAGTGGAGTTCGTCCGGGCTCTTCACCTTCCGCATCTCGTCGGAAAGCATGGAGAAGATATTGTCCTTCAGCCGGACGAACTGTTCGCCGCGAGCGCGGAGCATCCAGTCCTCAAGCTGCTTGGCGCGTGCGAGGAAGCCGGGCTGGAAACTCAGGCCGGTGCTGTCGAAGGACGAGGGTACCGGTGCCGCGCGCCATTTGCCCGCGCTCTTCACCATGCCCACGGCGTGGATTTGCACGCTGCTGGTGTCGTAGTTGGTGACCTGTGACACCAGCACGGCGGCGAGGTCACCGTCTTCCTTTTCATCGATCACCCGCAGGTCTTCCGGGCGGATATGGCGGCCAAGCTTGTTGAGCTTTTCGGCGATGTCCGCGCGCTCCTTTTCCGGAACGTCCGGTGAGACGGCGGTGTCGGTTACCGACAAAATGGCATTGCCGTCCTTCAGCCCGCGCAGGAATGACAGCGCAGCATCGCCCGGCCCGTCGGCGGCAGAAGCCGCCGCGGTCCACGCGAGTGTCAGCACGGCGGGCCAGTATTTCATAGAGACTGATGGAACGTGTCCTTCGGCCCCAGCGACAGCACGAAGCCGGCGAGGAGGTCGATGGTCCGCTGGATATCATCCAAGTGGGCGGTCTCGACCACCGAGTGCATGCAGCGCAGCGGCAAGGATACCAACGCACTCGGAACGCCTTCGCGCATGTGGAAAATCTTGTCGGTGTCAGTGCCGGTGAAGCGGCTGCTCGACTCGTGTTGGACCGGGATCTTGCCGGCGGCGGCGACTTCCATGAGGCGCTTCACGACCAGCGGGTGATTCGCGGTGCCGTGGGAGACGGTGGGGCCGCCGCCCAGTTTCACGGCGCCGAACTTGTTGGTGTCGATGCCCGGGGTGTCGGTGGCGTGGGTGACATCGAGGCAAACGCAGGCGCCGGGGAAGTGGCGGTAGGTGGCCATCATCGCGCCGTGGCCGCCGATTTCCTCCTGCACGGCATTCAGGCAGAGCAGGGTAACGGCGGGCTTTTTCTTCGACTTGGCGATCTGCTTGAGGACTTGGGCGATGATGTAGCCGCCGATGCGGTTATCGAGCGCGCGGCTGATGATGCGCTTGTGGGCGAGCTCGGCGGGGCCGTCTTCGTAGACGCCCGGGTGACCGACGCGGAGGCCGAGGGCTTCGACTTCCTTGGCGCTGGAAGCTCCGACGTCCACCCAGAGTTCGTGGGGCTGCGGGGCCTTTTCGTCGCCGCCATTGTCGCGGCGCAGGTGGATGGCGGTATTGCCGATGATGCCGAGGACCGGGCCCTTGTCGCCGGCGAAGATGATGCGGCGTCCGCGGGCGGTGGCCGCATCGCTGCCGCCGATGCGGTCGAGACGGATGAAGCCATCGCCCTGGATGGTCTTGATCATGTAGCCGATTTCGTCGGCGTGGGCGGCCAGCATGATGGTGTGCTGCGATTTTCCCTCGAGGCGGGCCCAGGTGGAGCCGTAGGCGTCGCAGGCGACTTCCGTCGCGAAAGGCCGGAGGTGGTCCGCCCATACCCGTTGGCCGGGCATTTCGAAACCGGTGGGGCTGGGGGTATTGAGGAGGGTGAAAAGGAACTCCCGGTCGTCTTTCGTCATCCGGGCCATTCAAGCATGCCCGGGGCGGAGGGCAATGGGGGAGTGACACAAGTGTTTCATCGCTGCGCTCCGTGGTGGAAAGATGCGTGGCTGGACTCGACGTTCTTTCCAGAACCGATTTCATGAAGCAGCAGATCCTCACCCTTGCCGCCGGCCTGATGGCCGCGTCCGCCATGCACGCCGCCGAGCCCTTCCTGGTCGCCCACCGCGGCGCATCCCACGATGCGCCGGAGAATACCGTGCCCTCGTATGAGCTGGCGTGGAAGCAGGGCGCGGACGCGATCGAGGGCGATTTCCACCTGACCAAGGATGGCAAGATCATCTGCATTCACGACTATGACACCGCGCGCGTGTGCGGGACCAAGCTGGTGGTGAAGGACAGCACGCTCGCCGAGCTGCAGGCGCTGGATGCCGGCGCGTGGTTCAAGCCGGAGTTCAAGGGCACCAAACTGTCGACGCTGCGCGAGGTGGCGGCGACGGTGCCGGCGGGGAAGAAAATCTATGTGGAGGTGAAGATCGGGCCGGAGATCATCCCGACGATGCTGGAAGACCTCAAGGCGTCCGGTCTGAAGGACGAGCAGATCGTGATCATTTCCTTCCAAGCCGATGTGATCGCGGAAATGAAGAAGGTGAAGCCCGCCTACAAGGCGTGCTGGCTGGCGTCCTTCGAGAAGGAGTCACCGCTCAAGCCGAGCAAGGACGAAGTGCTCGCGACGTTGCGCAAGATCAAGGCGGACGGCTTCAGCTCGAAGGCCGATGAGCGGCTCGACCCCGAATTCGTGAAGGCGATCCGCGATGGCGGATTCGAGTATCACTGCTGGACCGTGGATGATGCTGCCACCGCTCGCCGCTTCCTTGATTTCGGCGCGCTCTCCATCACGACGAACCGTCCTGAATTCCTGCGCAAGGCGCTCGGTGAGGCTCACTGAGCGGTGCGGGGCTCGCTCAATGGGACGACTTGCACCGGCATGCGGGTGGCGGTGCGGTCGTCCTTGAAAACAAACCACTGGCGGCGGCTGCCCGTGTCGAGTTCCGCGGTGGTGTTCAGGCAAGGCTTCAGCTTGTTGTCGGTGTCGGTGAAGAGGATTTGGAACGGCGCGGTTTTGGAGCCTTCGGGGAAACGCAGCACGATGGCCTTGCCTGGCAGCAAGCGCAGGCGTTGTTCGCCCCAGATCATCTTCATCTCAACCGGCGCCACATTCACGACGCGGATGCCATCGCGCGGGATGGCTTCGGTGGAATCATCGAGAGGCAGGCAGCGGGGCTCGTTCCACTTGTCGCCGGGGCGCCAGACGACGAGCAGCGTGGACTTGGTGGTGCCGAGGGTTTGCTTGAGCCAGATCTTGTTCGCGGCGGGATCGCGCAGGGTGACGGTGGGTGGATCGATCTTCGGCATGGCCACGGCTTCGGAGACTTCGCCGAGTCGCAGGTGCATCAGCTTGTCGGCCTTCTTCTCCTCGCCTTCAGGGGCAGGAATGCCGACGGAGATTTCACCCGGTGGCAGGCTGCCTTCCGGAGCATCGATTTCCTGGCGCATGTTGCCGCGCACTTCCTGGACGAAGGGCGGGCGGTTTCCCAAAGGCAAGACGCGCACGGTCACTTGCTCCACGGGTTGTTGCGCGGAAGCGAGTCCGAGCATCGCGATCGAAGTGGCCACTTGTCCGATTGATTTCTTCCACATGAAGACATGGAGTGGTCACGGTGCCGTCACATGAAGCATGCTTCCGCGTCGGTTTCGTGACATGGCACGGCTCTGGATCTGTTAGGTCGCTACGACTTCGTAACAGCAGCGGTTTTGAAGAAACGCGTTCGATCCGTATGGTCACCGGCCTTGAAGACGTCGCCCACACCCTTACGCGCTCACGAAAAAGGATTTAGTCTGCTCACATCGTTGATGCTGATGGTCCTGCTTACCGTTCTCGCCGTTGGCCTGCTCGGGCTGTCGTCGATTGAGATCCGTTCCTCGTCGCGAAACGTCGCCATGCAACAAGCGCGTGCCAACGCGCGGATGGCGATGGTGATGGCGGTAGGAAGCCTCCAGAAGTATGCCGGGCCTGACCAACGTGTGACGGGTCCGTCAGATTTCCTGGCGTCGCAAGGTTCCGGTGGGAGCGCGAAGCAGCCGCATTGGACGGCGGTATGGAAATCGGTGATGCCGGATGGTGGTCCGGTGATCCGTCGCCAGGGCAATGGCGGTGGCTTGCGCGATCGCCGCAGCCTCGAGGGCTGGAATGTGCAGGATGACCTGCTTGCCCAGCTCGTTAGCGGCAATGAAAACGGGACCAAGTATACTGGCGACAGCGATGCGGGCAATGAATCGAGCCAGGAGGTGCTGGTGGGAAAAGGAAGCCTCGGCAACGATGTGCAGGACAATTCGGGATCGATCGTGCGCGTGCCCAAGGTGGCGATCGCGGAAACCGAGGATGGCAAGCCTTCGGGTGAATATGCGTGGTGGGTGGGTGATCTCGGAACCAAGGCCAACATCGCCACGGCCGACCATTTCGCCGAGAAGAGCGGTTCGACCATCCGCCGCCTCCAGATTGCCCAGGACTACTCGGTGGCAGGCTCAGGGCAGGCGGACTCTGAAAACGAGGACCGCGAGCGCTTTGTCTCGCCGGGCGAATTCGGCCTGCAGACGTCGGGTGGGGATGCTTCCCTGGCGAAGGAGCACTTCCATGATTTCACGACCGACTCGGAGTCGTTGCTGGTGGATGTCCGTGACGGTGGCCTGAAAAAGGACCTAACGGCGTATCTGTTAGGCACCGGGAACATTGGCGATCTACCCAATGCGCCGGGGATGGAGGGGCTTGGGGTGAAGGATGACGACAACCTGATCGGTGCGCCGAACAAGCAGGCCGAGTCCTTTATGGCGGATGGCGGTGAATCGAGCCGGATGACGGAGGTCTCGCCATCCTTCCAGCTGCTGCGCGATTTCGCGAAGCGGGCGGATTCGACGCCGCTCACGATGCGCACGGCGAATCCGGACTACCCGCAGACCCGCCAGCGGAAGGATGATCAGGTGGGATACGGCGGCCACAACACGATGCCGGTGGAATTCAAGAACCGGACCAAATCGGACGTCACGCCGGTTCTGGTCGAATCGTCGATCTACTATAACCTTAGTTACTACGACACGAACGATACGGACACGCGCTTCAAGACCGGCCTGCGCCTCCATCTCTATCCGCGGGTGGTGCTGTGGAATCCGTATAACACCTCGCTCAAGGTCGGTGCCTCGATGGTGGGGATGCAGATCAACGGGGCCAAGGAAATCGAGGTGACGCTGACCGATGGCCGGAAGCAGATCTACAAGATGTGCTGGGGCCGGATGACGAACGAGAGAGGCCAGTATTCCGGAACACGGCGGGGGACCCACTACTTCCAGCTGGAAGGCACGACGATCGGGCCGGGAGAGACGGTGGTCTTCTCTCCTTCAGGGAACCGGCCGTATGAGATGGAGAAGCTCTCGGCCAACGTGCTGACGCCCGGTCTGGCACCTGATCCGACGCGCAGCTTCTACATGGACAAGCGGCCGGACGACGAGCCGCCGAATCCGGGTCCGCCGAGCGAGAAGCACTCGCTTTTCCACACTTACCAGAGCCGCCCGCCGAATGCTGCGATCCGGGATGATCGCACGCTGACCATTCCGGTGAAGTGGCGGGAGGTCGTGGGTGCGATACCCGCTGGCAACGTCCAGGCGGCAGGATACACGCAAGCGGACGACTACTGGATGTTCTGGAAGCCGTTTCCGCCGGGTGCGAAGGCGAACTCGCTGACCGAGTTCAACAACTTGCCTCACGGGCGTTGGGTTTCCTGTGCGTATCAGTACGGCGATGAAGACGAGTTCCCGGTCCAGTGGAGCGCCAGCACCGACCTGGTTCCTTTCCAGAAATCGGATTCCGCCGGCGTGACGCGGCAGATCCCGGACCGGCGCACCCGCGATGGATTCCGCATGCGCTGGTTCCGTGAGCCGCAGTCGAATGTGGATGGCTCCGGAAGCCTGAAGGGAACCCCGCACCTGGAAGATTCGCCAATCGCGGATTGGAACGTGCGCGCGTCGTATTCGTTCCGCTCGGCGATGGAGAATGTCACGGATGTGGCGCCGCATTTCTTCGGCATCTACACGCGTGATCTCTTCGACGACGACGTTTCCTGGAACAACATGATGCCCCGCGGCAGCGGTGGAACCCAGCTGGGCGATCCCTTTGGCCAGCCGGTCTCGGGCATGTCGCGGATCTTGTTCGATGTGCCTCGCACGGGAGCAGAGGTGGTTTCACTTGGTGCCTTCCAGCACCTGAAGTTCTCCGAATTCATCTGGCATCCGACGTACGCGTTCGGAAACTCGCTGGCGGATCCGCGGTGCGAACGCTCGATGACCCAGCCGGATCGCGCCAAGGACGTCAATTCGCGCGATGGAGGGTGGAACCGCGACTCGATCGGCTACTCGACGGACGGCCGCTCGAACAACAACAAC
Source organism: Luteolibacter sp. Y139 (assembly GCF_038066715.1). Classification (NCBI taxonomy): domain Bacteria; kingdom Pseudomonadati; phylum Verrucomicrobiota; class Verrucomicrobiia; order Verrucomicrobiales; family Verrucomicrobiaceae; genus Neoluteolibacter; species Neoluteolibacter soli. The sequence goes on from NZ_JBBUKT010000011.1 coordinate 198,828, forward strand.
GCCGGTACGGCCAGCGACCCGGACAACTGGGCCTACGCCGCCCGCGGCATGCTGGAGCACATCGCGAAGGAGCAGAACACGATCTTCGACCTGAGTTACGAGCTGAACCACTCGCTGTGGGACCGCTACTTCCTTTCGACCGGGACCAATCGGGAGAAGAGCGATTTCGTCAAGGACCCTGCCTCCCACCCGCTGCCCAACGGGCGCCTCCGGCCGGTGAATGCCTCGAAGGACCTGGCCGATGACCTCGTCGATTTCCATCGCGCCGCTTCTGCAGTGACAGTGGATGGCGGGTTCAACGTGAACTCGACGAGTGTCGATGCGTGGGAAGCGCTGCTGCTTTCCTCGCTGGGGGTTCAAGGAGGTGATACCGTCACCTTCCCCCGGATCTTCAATCTTCCCCGCGGGAACTGGGATGGCAAGGATGCCTCCTCCCAGGATGCATGGACCGGCCAGCGTGCGCTGAGTCGTGGCGAGGTGAAGAAGCTGGCCCAGTCGATCGTGGAGGAAGTCAAGCTGCGCGGGCCGTTCCTTTCGCTGGCGGACTTCGTGAACCGCCGCCTGCGCGAGGACGAAACGGGCAAGATGGGTGCGCTCGAAGCCGCGCTGAAGCGGAGTGGCATCAACTCCGCCTTCCGCCAGAGCTACCCGCTCAACAACACCAAGTCGCTGCCCAACTACAAGCACATGGACAACATCAAGGATCCGACGCGCGTGGAGCAGACGCTCAAGCCCGACACGGGTGCGTGGGGAGCGCTGGGCAATCTCACGCAGGCGGATCTTCTCCAATCGCTGGGCCCGGTGCTCTCGGCGCGCTCGGACACTTTCGTGATCCGGACCTACGGCAGCTCGCTCGATGCGGATGGCAAGGTGATCGCCGAAGCGTGGTGTGAGGCGGTGGTGCAGCGGACGCCGGTGCCGCTGGTGGCGGATCAAAGCGGGCTCAATCCCGACACCTCGAAGCCGATCGATTTCGGGCGGACTTTCGAAGTGAAGCGTTTCCGCTGGCTGCACCGCGATGAGATCTGAGTGCGCCCTTCTTGAATGAAACCGACAATTTGCCAGTATCCGATCCAACACCCATGAGTCCGTTCCGTCCTGTTTTCCCGCTCGCCTCGCCGCGCCTTAGCCGCCGCTCCTTTCTCGGGGCTTCCAGTTCGATGCTCGTCGCCTTGAGCGCGGGCCGGGCTTGGAGCAATGAACCGATGGTGAGGGAGAAGCCGTCTTTCCAAGCCTATCCCTTCCAGCTCGGAGTGGCGTCGGGCGATCCATCCGCGGATGGCTTCGTGCTGTGGACGCGGCTGGCGCCGGAGCCGCTTGCCGGTGGCGGCATGCCGCGGGAGGCCGTCTATGTTTCGTGGCAGGTGGCGGAAGATGAAGCGATGACGAAGGTGGTCGCCAGCGGCAAGGAGATCGCGAGTCCGGATTGGGCGCACTCGGTGCATGTCGAGGTCACCGGTCTGAAGCCGGATCGCTGGTACTGGTATCAATTCAAGGCCGGTGCTGAAATCAGTCCGCCGGGACGCGCGCGCACACTCGCGGGTCCGGGGGCATCACTGAGCGAGACTTCGCCGTTGAAGATGACCTTCGCTTCCTGCCAGCACTTCGAGTCCGGCTTCTATACGGCCTACCAGCACATGCTTGCGGAGAGCCCGGATCTGGTATTCCACCTTGGCGACTATATCTACGAGGGATCGGGCCGGGATGGACAGGTGCGCAAGCACAACAGCGCGGAGATCATGACGCTGGAGGACTACCGCAATCGTCATGCCCAATATCGCTCGGATCCATCGCTCCAGGCGATGCACGCCGCCGCACCGTGGGTGGTCACGTGGGATGACCACGAGGTGGACAACAACTACGCCAACGACATCCCCGAGGAGAAGGGGCCGATGGAGCACGAGGCCTTCCTGAGGCGCCGGGCGGCTGCCTACCAGGCCTACTACGAGCACATGCCGCTGCGCGCCGCCTGCGTGCCGAAGGGCCCGGGCATGAAACTCTATCGTAGCGTTCGCCACGGCAGCCTGGTGGATTTTCACGTGCTCGATACCCGCCAGTATCGCACCGATCAACCGAACCATGACAAGAATGGTCCGGCATCGATGGATCCCAATGGTACCCTGATGGGCGGCGTCCAGCGCGAGTGGTTGTTCGGTGAATTGAAGAACTCCCGTGCTGCGTGGAACGTGCTCGCCCAGCAGGTGATGATGGCGCGCGTGAGCCTGAGCAATGGCCCGGGGGAAATGTGCAGCATGGACCAGTGGCCGGGCTACGAGGTCGAACGGGAAGCGCTGCTGCGTGCCTTCGTGGACCTGAAGGTTTCCAATCCGGTGGTGCTCACCGGTGACATCCACACGCATTGGGCGAACGAACTGCCCGTGGCACCGACCCAGGCGGATGCGCCGATCGCGGCGACCGAGTTCGTTTGCTCGTCCATCACCTCGAAGGGCGATGGTACCGATCATCCGGCTGGCTTGGAGCGGATCCTTTCAGAGCACCCCTTTGTGAAATACCATAGTGATCAGCGCGGCTATGTGAGCTGCGTGATCGACGCCAAGTCGTGGCGCAGTGATTTCCGGACGGTGGAATACGTGAGCCGGCCGGGTGCTCCGCTCAAGACGGAGGCATCGTTTGTGGTCGAGAGCGGCCGCGTTGCCTTGAACAAGGCTTGAGGTAGGAGCTGAGGGTTTGTTCGTGCGCGAGAGGCTGCCTTCCGATTGGGGGGCAGCCTTTTCTTTGTCTGAGAGGAAGGCTGCTTGTGTGGTGCGTGGCCCCAGCTTTGGGCGGATGAAGTTGGTGAAGGCCGCTCTTTTCTTGGCTTCGTCCGGCTGAAGCCGGGACTACTTACAACTTGAGTCGGGGCCGATGGGATAGCGGCATGAAAAAGGCCGCCTCCTTGCGGAGGCGGCCTTGGTGGTTTGGGGATTCAGCAGGAGCGATCGCTCATTTGGTGTAGTCCACCGTGAGGCGACCGAAGACCTTGGTGCTGCTGTTGGGCAGCTGGCCCTTGATATCGGAGGCGTCGTTGACCGTGGGGGTCAGGGTGCTCCAGTTCTTCAGGTCGGTGCTGATCTGCAGCTTGTAGGTCACTCCCGGGTCGACTGCGGCTTCGGCTCCCTTGTGGAAGCTGATGACGCCATTCACACCGAGCTGCGGCAGCACGTTGAAGGCCCGCGGGTTCAGGCCGAGTGCGTACTCGACCACGGCCGAGATGCCGTCGTGGTCCTGGTCTTCATCCACGTTCGATCCGGGGATTCCGTTGGCGGAGGCCCAGTTGTCGAATGAGCCGGGGCTGTAGATCGCGGTCTGGATCCGGAGCATCGGAGCACCACTGGACAGGAGCGGGTGGTCGATCACGCCTGGCAGGAAGGGCTGCCAGCCATCGGTCGTTTCCGGTTTCACGTCGAAGCCGAAGTTGTCGTCGCCGGTGCGCCAGTTGGCGACCACGGAGGTGACATCGATGTAGTTGGTCGTGTTTTGACCCATGCTGCCGAAGCGGACCGCGGCGGGTGCGATGTGCGTGCCGACCACGGGGCCGAGGTTTCCGTAGCGGGTTGCCGGGGGTGTCTCGACTTGCCAGTCCGTGATCATCTGATGCACGGCGTAGGGTCCGGGGCTCTGGGCATTGGAAGAGCCGCCGTAGAATGGCGAGTGGGTCGCGAGGATCAGCTCGGCCTTCACGATTTCCTCGCCGATCGGGATGGTCTCTCCGCCTTCCGTGCCGAACTCCACCGGGAACTTCAGCAGCATCTCGGTGGTGCCGGTGGTGGGGTCGTTGAGGTCAAGGAACACCGTATCGACCAGCGATCCATCCTGGGTGGGCGACTGGCTGTTCACGATCGCCGAGCGATCCGCCAGGAAGTAGTAGTCCTTCACCGGTAGGGTCGTGTAGGTGACTTCGAGCTTAGGCCGCAGCAGTGGGTTGGTATTGCCCACGGTGTCGTAGTTCCAGCCGTCGGTGGTCGGCGAGGAGAAGATCGAGAAACCGTAGTTCGGCTCGCCTTCCGCCCATGCCTTGACGATCTGGGTGACGTCCGCCGTGCCGACTTGACCCTGAGCCATGCCGGTGTAGCCGGCCACGGGGAGTCCATAGGAAGCACCGCGAGCGCCTTCGAGGCCGTCGAAGGTGTTAGGATTCGGGTCACCGCCGAGGCTGGCGTAGGTGGTGGAATCATTGACCGCCACCATCAGGCGATCGATCGCCCAAGGGCCGGGCGACTGGGCATTGCTCACGGTGGCGGTGGTCAGGATCAGCTTGGCATCGATGACTTCAGCGCCGGGTGGGATCTGGCCGGGACCGGTGCCGAAGATGTTGGAGAAGCGGATCAGGCCATTGGTATCTTCGCTGGCATCGGCCGGACCGGGATTTCCGTCCACGGCGTACTGTTGCACCGCGGAGCCGTTCTGAGCCGTGCCGTTTTCACCGACGCGGCGATCCCATTGGCCGGTGTAACCATTGATGCCCTGCTGGAAGCTGGTGGTGAACTTTGGAATCACCACGCTGCCATTGAGGATGGTGCCGATGGCAGCATTATAAACGCCGACCGTGTAGCCCGATCCGGGAGTGATCGTGACGTTTACCGTTTCAGCCGGCTCGAGGGTGGCATCGCCATTCGCGGAAACCGGGACCACCACGGACGAGACGCCGATGGGGAAGGTCACCGTGCCGGGAAGGGTGGCATAGTCGCTACCCGCCGTGGCAGTGCCGCTGACCGCGTAGCTCACCGTGAGCGCGCTCGCGGTGCTGCCGGAGCGGGTGAAGGTGAACTCGATGTGATCCGGGCTGTTCTCCGTCGCCTGCTTGTCGGTGGCGAGGACGACGACCTCATCGCCGTGGATCACGACCGGATTGTGCGGCACCACCAGGAAGCGGAAGCCGCCGGCCTGGAACTGTCCGCTGAGGCCGGGCAGGTCCTGCGAGAAGACCACGAAGGAATTTCCAACCGCGGAGTAAGACATCACGTTGTCACCGGCGGGTCCGACATTGGTGTCGGCGACGATGAAGAGTGACGAGTTGGATGGGTTGATGATGTTGCCATCGCCGATGGTGATCTCGTAGCCCTGCGTGCCGCGATTGACCGTGGCGCCGACGAACTTGAGCTCGTCATTGAGGATTTGGAGAGTGCCGGCTTCCGCGACCTGGCCGCTGAAGACCTGGGTGGCGGTGGTGGGAACGAAGACGAAGCCAAACGGGGCGTCTTCGCGGTTCTGGCTGTTGTCGACCACGTTGACGATCCAGTTCTGGCCGCTGATGGCGACCGAGACCACATTGTCAGAGGTGTCTCCGACTGGCATGGCCAGCAGGTTGCCGACGGTGGGCAGGCCGCTGATCTGATAGGTGCCGAGGGCGGTGCGGGTGATGGTCACGCCGGCCGGCAGATTCTGGCTGCCGGAAATGACGGTGCCGGTCTCGTCGACATTCGCGCCGATCCAGCCATTGGCATACGGGAAGTAGCCGAGCGAGAAGCGCGAGGACTCCTCCGTGGCGATCGGATCGGTGGCACCCGGATCTTCGTTGTCGATGGTGCTGAGGAGGTATTCGCCTCCGGCACCGCGATAAGGAGCCAGGCTGTTGTCGGTGGCGGCGAGTTCGCCGACGATCGAGTGGTTGCTGGCGAGGAGGATGCCGCTGTTGAAGGAGACCGGAGAGCCGCCAACGTTCACGGCGAAGTCACCCACATCGGTGCCACCTTGCGCGAAGGCGCGAGGGGCAAGCGTGGAAGCCTCGATCTGCCAGTTGGCTGGGTCCACGGCCGCAACGTCGTCATCGATGTCAGCGTCGCCGCCGTTGACGATGCCGGCGCTGTAACCCGGAATCACGGGACCCGGAAGGGTGACCTCCACGCCGATCTCTTCCGAGAGCGATGTGGCACCGAGGGAGTCCACGGCCACCGCGGTCAGCACGTGCGAGCCGCCGAGCGGAGCATTGGTGTAGCTGAGTTCGAAGGGTGCCGAGGTGTCGCTGCCGAGCAGGCTGCCATTGTCATAGAAGCGGACCTGGCTGACGGCGCCGCCTGGATCGCTTGCCGCGACGGTGATCGGGATCGGCTGTCCGAAGAGGAAGCGCGCGCCGTTCACCGGGGCGGTGATTCCCACGCTTGGCAGGACGTTGTTGGTGAAGGTCTGGCCGGGTGTCCAGAAAGGAGCGTTCACGAGCGTGCCAGCCAGCGAACCGGTCGCGGTGCTGGTGATGGTGGCGCCGGTGCCTTCGGACATGTTCCAGCGGGCGACGAGGCCGGTATTGCTCGCGGTTTCGAAGTTCACTGAAGAGCGGATCTCCGTCTGCGTGCGAGCGGTGTTCCAGATGCGGACTTCATCGAGGTAGCCGTTGAAATAGCCGGCTGGCTGGCCCGTCGAGTTGAGGGCACTGGCGAGGGCGGCTTGCTGGATGCTATCGACGCGTGGCACCAGGCCGCCGGCGTCGCGCGTGGCTTCGAGGTTGCCATCGAGGTAGAGCATCCACTTGGTGCCGTCGAAGGTGGCGGCGACGTGGTGCCATTGATCGAGCGGCACGGAGGTCTTGCCGGTGACAGGGACGTTGATGCCGAGGTTCGAGTCCTCGAAGTCTGCGACGAGAACACCGTCCTCGCGGATGCCGAGGAAGTAGTTCATGTCCAGGTTCGATTGGTCGGCCTGGTCGCGGCCCTTGCTGATGAGCGGTGCGGCGATCACGCCGCCGGCGCCGGTCGTGGTGGTGATGCCGGTGCCGACGCGACGGAACCACGTTTCCAGCGTGAAGGTGGAGAGCTTGAGCGAAGCAGGATCGCCGAGGCCGACGTATTCATTCACGCCATTGAAGTAGAGGCCGCCCGATCCACCTGGAGGCGTCACGGTGTAGACGATCGGGTGGGCGTAAGTGCGGGACCCGTCATTGTCCACGGCCACTGCGTCGACCTGCGCACCTGTGGGCAAGTTATAGACCGGAGTGGTGTAGGAGTAGGGAGCGGTGGTGTCCGTCGATGCGAGTTGGCCATTGATGTAGAACTCGACCGCAGTCACGAAACCCGGAGCCGTATCGGCGGCGTCGGCGGTGATGGTGACGCTATTGCCAGTGAGGATCTCCGCGCCATTGGCCGGTGAGGTGATCGACACGGTGGGCTGTGTGTTCGATGGCTGGGTGGTGAGGAAGACGAAGTTGAACATGTCTTCATCGCCCGTCGCGCCGTCTTCCAGCACGGGCTCACCCATGGCGGGAACGATGTCGCGGCTTTCGATGACCCAGCCGCCCGCGGTGGCGTCCCACTGGTAGGAGACGATGTTGTCGAGGTTCTTGGGGCCGCCGGTGCAAGGCGTCACGATCAGGGTGCCGGTGGTGGCCGTCTGATTCGGGATTTTCAGCAGCCAGCGACCTTGGGTCGGTGCCGTGGTGAAGGTGAGCGCCACGCCGGTGGCGGTGGCAGTGGGAGCGTGGTCCAGCGTGATGGTGGAGCCATTCACGGCGGCCACCTTGGTGTCGGCGGGGATGCCGGTGCCGGTGACGGCTTGGCCGACCGTGATGCCGATGGCGCTGGTCACGACCACATCGAACTCAAGCTCGGTGGTATTCGCCGTGGTGTTCACCGGTGGAAAGGATTCCACCAGCTTGGTCACTGTGAAATTGCCGCCGGAGATTTCCGCGGAGCCATCGCTCTGGATGCGGCCGACTGCGGTCACGAGGTCGCTGCCGGCGGCTGCCACCGGAACGTAGACGAAGGCGATCGGGTCGCGTTCGAGGCCGGTGCCATCGCTCTCATTGTCCTTGAGCGTGACGTTGAAGGAGCCGTTCGCATTGTCAGAGGAGAGCGCGTAGTTGTCCTCGTTCTTTTGGCCGGTGACGAGCAGCACGCCATTTTGAGAGGTGGCGGGAATGCCACGCCAGTTCAGGGTGCTCAGGTTGATGACGAAATTGCCACCGGCGTTGTCGATGAAGTGGGTGCCGTTGACGATGCCGGGAGTGGCGGTGAGGATGTCCTGCACGCCGCCATTGGTGCCGGAGGAGTTCTTGGTGTGTCCGCCGAGCCAGCCTTCATGGAAGGGGAAGTAGGCGGCCGCGAGGTTCATGTTGAACTCGTAGTTGTTCGGCGCCGAGGAGAGCGGGATGAAGAAGTAGGCACCGCTTCCCGTTCCGCTGATATCGGACAGAGGGGTAACGTATTTGGTGCCTGCCTGGGGCGGTGTGTCGCCGCCAGCGGTGTTGTCGCGACCGTTTTCGCGGACGGAGGTGATCATCACGCCGTTGGCCGGGTCGGTGTCGTAGCCGAACCTTACGTCGAAGTCGCCGCGATTGGCGCCGGTGCAGCTGAAGTTCGGCGTGCTGCCGGGTGCGACGGCGATGGAAACCGCGGGATCGATCTCGGTCAGACCGCGGTTGGAGTTGTTGAGCTGGATGACGTCGAGGTTGCCGTATTCAAGAGCCGGCAGGCCTCCTGTTAGACAAAGTGCGGCGGACGATGCCGCAATAAAGTTTATTCTCATGACGGGGCGCATGAAGCGAAACCCGTTTCATAACCGACGACACTCGCACTGAAACAGTTTGGTAACTTGTTCTACATCAATGTCTCGAAACCGTAACATGGGTTTCCGGGACGCGTGACGTGACTGCCACGTGAGGATGGAACGCACTTTGACAGAGCGAGTTCCACTGCGGCCATGCGGCCATCTAACAGATCACTCGGGGGTTCCAACGCCACCGCCATCGTAGGGCAGGATGCTAAATCGGAAGAACTCCTTCGTTTCGTCGATGGGTTGCTCGACGTCCTTCAGTTCGCCATCGCCAAGAAATTCTAACAGATTGCTCCAATCCACCAGGTTGATCGACTGTTGGAGGACGTAGCGGACGTCAGGAATCGTTTCCATGCCGAGGGTGACCGTGCCGCTTTCAAGGTCGGTGCTGAAGCTGTTGATCACTGGCGCACCTCCCGGAAGCACGGCGGTCATGCTGGGTGCCGCGTCGTTGGTGTCATTCGCGTCACCGGTGCCATTGTAGATCCACGGTGCCACGAAAACCGATCCTGTCGCAGCGGGTGCCGTGAAGTTGAGAGTAACGGTGGTGGTGCTGCCGTTCGCCAACGCGGAGACCGGGACGGTCAGCAGGTTTTCGATCACGCTTCCCGCAGGTGCGGAGCCATTGAAGGTGGCATTCGGCGGCAATTCGACTTCCAGGCTGGAAGCGGAGGAGTCGTTCGGCCCGTGATTTGTGATTGTGTAGGTGACGGTGAAGCTGGAAGCCAGATCGACGGCAAGCGGTGCATCCACGCTTAGCGCCAAGTCGGTGCTGGATGTGTCCGGCACCACGGTGAAGCCGACATCATTGCCGACCGGTCCACCGTCGCCATTGGCCTGATAGGTGACCTGCAAGGCGAGCCCATTGCCGATGGGGACGACTCCACCTTCCGGCAAGTTGTGGAAGGTGCCATGGATCGGATCGGTGCCATCGTTCAGCAAGAGAAAGAATGAGTCATTCTCGACAAGAACGGGGTCGCTGCCGAGGAGGAGGTCACCATCAAGGGTTACCGTTCCTTCCACCCGCATCTGATTGTACTCCAGCATCGGCGTGGTGCTGGCGAGGTAGAACTCGATTTCAGCCGAGCGATCCAAGGTGAAGTCGCCGGTCACATGCAATTGGCCGTCGTAGTCGGGGAGGACATAGGCACCTGCTTTGGCGTGGACGTTGCCATCGACGAATCCATTGCCCTCCAGATAGCCGGACACGGTGAGATCGCCGAGGAGGGAGCCATAGACATTGGCGAAATAGCTGGAAGGAACGTTGACTGGCACGGTCATGGCCGAGGCATCAAGCGTGGCGTCTGTTTCGATGAAGAAGGAATGGGAAGTGCTCCAAGCGGCATTGTTCGCGATACGAAAGGTGCCCTCGTAGGCATCGCTGTAGCCGGTGAAGGAGTTCGTGCCGCTAAGGACGACGGTGCCGGTCCCCGTTTTTTCGAGGCTCATGCTCCCGCTCAGCGGGCCGGTGATTTCCAGTGCGCCATCTGCATCGAAGGAGAGGGTGGTGGAGGTGGTTTGGGGATTGGCGCTCTGGCTGATGCCGCCGGAGATGCGGGCTTCCACTGCGGCAGGGCCGTCCGGCACCTGAATCTCCCGGTGCAAGTTCGTTTGGCCGTTGTTGAGTTGAAGCGGGTTTTGGAAATCGACCGTGTGAGTTGCGGTGTGGCTGCCCAGCACCAGATCGCCGTAGGTGGTGAAGCCAGAATGGGTGAGCGACAGGAATGGTGGTGAGATCTGTCCCCAGACGAAGGTGGAGCCTGCGCCGCCGATATTGACGATGCGATCCGCGCCATAGGCAGCGAAGCCTGCGCCGGCAGAGGTCTCCAAGCGCACTTCGCCGGGGCCGCTGCCGAGGGCGCGCGTGAAGTTACCGTTGCCGAGCTCCAACACGCCAAAGTTGTCGAGCCAGAGATTACCGGCAGGAAGCGAGGCGGTGCCTCGCAGCGAAAGAGTGTGATGCGAAACGATGCCACCTGACGGTGCGAACACGGTGGCCCAGCCGATCATGAGATCGCCGCCGGTGCCGGAAGTGGTGCCGGATAGCACGGTGGTGCCGCCGGAGCCGAAGAACGAAGTGATCCCGCTGCCCCAGGCGACGTTGCCTGTTAGATCGAGCACGGTGGTGCCATCAGCGCGGATCGATCCTCCGGTAGTGCCGAAGGAGACATCGCGTGGCATCGAGAAGGAGCTGGACGCAAGCAGGCAGCCGCCCTTGATGGCCAAGGGTGCAGTGCTGTCGCCGAGCGCGCTATCGGCGGGGATGGAGAGGATGCCTCTTTGGATCGTGGTGGATCCTCCATAGGTGTTTCCCGCGGCGAGCTTTAGCGCTCCATTGCCTATCTTCGTGACGTTGAAAATTTCGCTGCCGTCGTCGATCGCGCCGGTGACATCGAGCACGGCGGAGCTGGAGATGTCCGTAGTGCCATTGACGACGTTGAAGACGAGGTCTTGATCAAGAACGAAGCCGTCGCTGTGAACGAGTGTGCCAGGAGCAAGTGCCGAGTAGGGAAAAGTCGTTTCGGCGGCCAGGGGAGAGAGGAGTACGGCGACGGCTGAGGTTCCAGCAAAGAGGCCGCCCGGGGAGGGTAAGAATGGCATCATTCGATGCCGCAAGCATAGTTTCGGGAAGGCTAACGGAAAAGCCCTTTATCCCGCTGCGATGGACGATGAGCTTACTTCGGTCGCTTCCATGCGTTGGAGTCGCGCGTGTCGCCATCGGGGATGATGGCGATTTCTTCCGGTTGGATCGGGAAGGTGACGTTGGGCGATCTTGCTTCAGGGCCGATGCCGAGCGCTGGGAGAGGAGAGTCTACGGGCAAGGCGTGGTCGTTGCCGAGGCGCGGATCTTCGATGTGGTTTCCTTCCGGCAGGGGGACTGCGTTGGCTCCTTCCCTCCAGGGCTGCCGCGTGTTCCAGAAGACATTTCGCTGCACCATCGGAGAGCCGTAGCTCTTGGCCGAGATCCGGTCTTCGTTGAGCAACGACTGGGCAATGCCTCTTTCCGAAGTCGAGAAGATGTTTCCGGTCACTTGCGGTGAAACCTTCCCGCAGAGGGACAGGCTCACGCGTTTGTTATCCATGAATAGGTTCCGCTCGATCTTGTCGGTGCTCTCATTCCAGCAGGAGATGCCGCTGATCTCATTCCGGACGATCACGTTACTGGTGATCTCTCCCGCGGTGTCGCCAGAGGCGTAGATGCCACAGCGAGCATTTTTTTGAATCAGGTTTTTGGTGAGCTTCGGCGAGCAGTCGTCGTAACGAATGCCGTGCCATGCCGAGCTCTCGATAATGCATTCCGCGACGGTCACGGCGCGCGAGCGAGGGCGGATGGAGATGCCCGCGTAGTAGCAGTTCCGCACCGTGCAATCGAGGATGTCTGCCTGACATGAATCGCCGAGGACGATGCCGGTGTTCCATGCGGCGGCTACCAGGCAAGCGGTCATCCTGAGATGGGCATCCTTGGCCTCGATGCCATTGCCCACCGATCCGACGAGAGCGCAGTTCCAGAGATTCAATTCGCACCGCTCGGCGGAAATCAACGAGGTCTCAACCAATCCTCCTTCCGGGGGAGGAGTGCCTCTCATCGAGAGTGAAATGCCCTGGATGTTCACAATACCCTGCGTCTCGATTTTGATGGCCGGCAGCATGGCTTGCTCTGGCGGAATCTCGGGCTTCTCGTAATCACCGCGGTCCAAACCGTTTTTGGCGAGATAAGGGCCTTGAACCACGATGCGGGTCTTTTCCCTGCCGGAGCCGATCAAGGTAACCGGTTTGCGAATGGTGACGCGCTCCAGATAGGTGCCTTCGGCCAAGTGGATCACCGCGTTGTCAGGTGCGGCATTCAAGGCTTCCTTGAGCGTGGCAAATTCTCCCAGCCCATCGACGGATACGGCAGGTGGAGCCGTCTCCGGAGAAGGCCGGGATTTGAACGCGAAGATCGCCGCGTAGGCGCCGATGCCAGCAAGCAACGACAGGGCCATGACGGTGCCGCGTTTGCGCATGGATGGAATGACCCAATGGAGGATCAGAACGGCGACGACGAGTATGGAGAGGATCAGGACCGCGCCCTTTTCGAGACCCGAGGTCAGCCATGCGGCGATCAGGAGGATGGCCGGAGCGGAGTGGAGCAGCTGGCTCTTGAGAAACTCGAGGCGTGAAGGTCGCGGTTGTGGGGCGGCTGTGACTTCGCGCGTCACTTGGCCGAGCACGGTGTTGAAATCGCCCACGGTCTGGAATCTTCGTTCGGGCTCGGCTTCTAGTGCGCGAAGGACCACTTCATCCAGCCGCACATCGATTTGAACGCGGCGTGATGGTGCTACGGGAAATGTAGTAGGTCGCTCACCGGTGAGCATTTCGTAGAGGACCACGCCGAGGGCGTAGATGTCGGCGCGATGGTCGATGGCCTGGGCGCCGCCGTTTTGTTCGGGGGCCATGTAGTGCGGGGTGCCGGCGCGCTCGGCGGCATCTCCGGCCAAGGTGGCGATGCCGAAGTCGGCGATCTTCACGCGGCCGTCGCGATCCAGCAGGATGTTCTCCGGCTTGATGTCGCGGTGGACGATGCCGTGGTCGTGGGCGAACTGCAGGGCCTCGCAGATCGGAGGGATGATGGCGAGGGCTTGCTCGGGAGCCATCTTGCCGTCGCGGAGCAGGTCGCGGAGGTTCACGCCATTGATGAACTCCATGACGAGGTAGTAGAGGCCGCCGGTTTCGCCGAAGTCGTGGATGGTGACGATGTGCGGGTGGCTCAGCTTGGCGAGCATCTCGGCTTCTTTGGCGAAGCGGGCATCGCGTTCGCGTTCCGGGGCGAGGATCTTGATCGCGACGAGGCGGTTCAGTGATTTCTGGCGGGCCTTGTAGACGACACCCATGCCGCCGCGGCCGAGGCATTCGAGGATTTCGAACTGCGGGAATTTTTCGGCGATTTCCTCCGGCGCGGGCGGCGGTGGAATTTCGCGTGGTGCCCGGTCTTCATCGAGTGTCCGCGATGCAATCGCCTGGGCCATCAGGCAGGCGGGGCAGACCTCGCTGCCGGCGGGGAGGGGCTTGCCGCATTCGGGGCATGAGTTGGTGGGATTCATCTCAAGGCTCACTCACCCGAAAGCGAAAAGACGTTACAGCCTAGCGACGGCGTTCCTGCCAATCCCGCATCGCGCCACCGAGTTCCGCTAGCGTGTCGGTGGCGGTGGTGATGGGGCCTTTCGCCAAGGCACGCTCCGCGGCGCGGCCGCAGAGCCACGCGGCGAGGGAGGCGGCGTCGGCGGGTTTCATCCCTTGTGCGAGGAATGCTCCGGCGACTCCGGAGAGGACATCGCCCTGTCCGCCAGAGGCCATGCCGGCGTGGCCGGTGGGATTGAAGCGGGTCGCTTCGCCCGGGGCGGCGACCAAGGTGCGCGCGCCTTTCAAAAGGAGCGTGCAGGGATGGCGCGCGACGAAGGCCTGCGCCGCCTCAAGGCGATCTTTCTCCGCTAGGTCGGGTGCCAAACGGCGGAACTCGCCGGGGTGGGGGGTGATGAGGTGACGGCTTTCTAACAGGGCCATCTGTCCGGCCGAGACGAGGATGTTCAGCGCGTCGGCATCGAGAACTGCGGGTGGGTGGGGCTTGGCCAATGCGGCGAGGAGATCGGTTTGCTGGCTCTTGCTCATGTTCCCGATACCGGGGCCGATCACGAGCGCATCGTGCCCGGCGGAGAACGCATCGGCCACGGGCTTCCGGGAGACCTTCACCATTACCTCGGGAGGCATGGGGGCGGCCAGCGAGGGGAGAAATTCCGGCTCAACGTGCAGGGTTACCAAGCCAGCTCCTGCGCGAAGGGCAGCGGTGGCGGCGAGGATGGCGGCACCGGTCATGCCCGGGGAGCCAGCGAGCAGGCCGATCCTGCCGGCGTCGCCTTTATGGAAATCGTGGGGCCGCGGGGAAAGCAGGCCGGTGAAGTAGTCCGGGCAGAAGAACTCGAGCGCGGAACCGTCCGGAGGAGGAAGGTCGGCGAGTGGCACCAGCAGGATCCGGCCGGCGCTGGCGATGCCTGCCGGGGTGCTGAGGCCGAGCTTCGCAACTCCTACGGTGAGGGTGAGATCGGCGATGACGCCTTGGCCTTCGCCGGCATCGGCATCGATGCCGGACGGGAGGTCCATGGCGGCTACGATGGCTCCGTGGGAATTCCTCAGCCATGCCATCTCCTCGGCCAAACGGGCGAGGGGTTCCCGCAAGGTGCCGCGGGCGCCGATGCCGAGCAGGCCATCAAGCAAAAGGAGTGGCCCCTGTCCTTCCGGGATCGCGCTCGGCAGGTCGCCGAGTTCGCGCCGCTTGCGTCGCGGGAGCACGCCCCAGTCGGTTTCCGGGTAGGCGGCTTTCAGGGCGATCTGCCAGCCGGCTTCTCGGAGGTGCCGGAGGGCGACGAGGGCGTCGCCGCCATTATTGCCCTTGCCGATGTAGGCGACGGCTCGTCTCGGCCGGGGAAAATGATCGATCAACCTGCGAGCGATGCCTTCGCCCGCCAGATCCATCAGCGACTCCGCGGATACGCCGCGGCGGAACACGGCTTCCTCCAGCGACCGCATGGCCGCACCGGTGACAAACGACATGCCACCACCTCTAGCGGATCAACCCGCCTTGCGGAAGCGAACGATGCCCTCGGCGATGCCTTCGGCCAGCGACTGGCGGTACCATGCCGATTTCATCCGCGAGCGTTCGCCGTCATTGCTGACGAAGCCGCACTCGACGAGGATGGAGGGGCAGGTGGTGTTCCGGATCACGTAGAAGCGGGCGAATTTCACGCCGCGGTTCAGGGCCCGCACCTTGCCCATGATGCCGGAGTGGACATAGGAGGCCAGGGGCTGGCTTTGGGGGGAGCAGAAGTAGGTCTCGAGGCCGGAGACATCCTGCTTCCACGTGTAGTTGTAGTGGATGGCGACGAAGATCGCATCCGAGTAGCGGCTGGCGATGCGGACGCGCTCCGGCAGGGAGATGAAGTAGTCGCTGCGGCGGGTCATCACCGTGCGGAAGCCGCGCTTCTTGAGCTCGTTCTCAAGGCGGGTGGCGGTGTCGAGGGCGAGGTGTTTCTCGTAGACCATGCCCCACTGGCCGCCCTTGTCGTGGCCGCCGTGACCGGGATCGATCACCACGGTGCGGAAGGCGCGTGCCTGGGCCGGGAGGCTCGCCAGGCAGAGCGCGAGCACGGGCAGCAGCAGCGAACGGAAAAGCTTTCTCATGGCGGAAAGATTGTTAACCAAAGCAAACAATATAGATTTTTTAGATATGGGGGTCCGCGATGTAAAGGGTCAAATCCCTGAACGCTGGGGAATCCCGCGAGACGGAACTCAGAAAGTCGGGCGGTCGGAGGCCTTGCGCACCTTGCCGCGTGCTTCGGCCTCGGCCTTGGGATCGTAGGGGATGCTGTTTCCCACCTGCACGATTCCATCCCGCGAGGTCAGGAGCACCGGATCGGAGCCGGCGCCGCGCTTGTGCAATTCACGGCCGAGGAGCTGGCCATCCGGTGCGACGCGGACGTGGCCCCACATCTCCGGCGACATCAGGTAGAGCACGTGCATCACCTGGCGATTGTCGAGGGTCACGGAAGGCTTGCGGAACATCAGCGCCTCGCCCAGCGGGTGGGTCCGGATCGCGTTGCCGGTCCGGGTGTCCATCACCTGGGCGTAGAGGGTGGTCTTGGAGCCGGTGTTGAACTGGAGCACGCGGAACTCGCGGCCTTGGCCCGGTTTGCCGGCGAGGCCGATCTTCTGGGTCCAGTAGGGAAGAGCCGTATTGACGTTGAAAACGGTGCGGTTGGAGCCGTAGCCATTGTCCGCCTGACCCGGCAGCCGGACCACGGCGTAGACCGAGAAATTGCCCGCGGTCTGGAGCGGGTAGAGCGAGGCGAGATCGACGGTGCGGCTCATCGCCTGACCCAGCGGGATCTTCACCGCGCCGAAGGCCGGCTGGCCGATCGGGGTGAGGGCGACGCCATTCAAGTTGCTGACCATCAGGTCCAACCAGCCGACACGGCTGTTTCCTTGGAAGACGAGGTCCTGGCCGGACCGGTTGGTCACGGTGACGGCGACCGGGATCGATTCGCCGCTGACGAAGTTATTCCGCGCCATTTTCAGGGTTACCTCCACTTGGGCGCGGGCCGTGGACAGGCACAGGCCGAGGAAAAGCAGGGGGAAAAGCAGGCGGATTCCGGTCATGGGCTGGAAGGCCTAGCGCACACCCCCGGTCGCGTCAACCCAACGGGTCGGGAGGTCGTCTAACTACGATGGCGGGTGGTCGGCCACGGTCCGGCGCGGATTTCGGGACGGCGGGAAAAAGGGGCGTCCTCCGAGGGGGTGGGAGCTGTCGGCCCCATCCTAGGCAACGAGTTCTCGCCGATCCGGGCGTTCCATTGGAAAATCGCGCCATGAAATTCGCGTGCGCGTGCGGGAATCTGATTCCTGACCAGACGGACTACCTGTCGTATGCGGCTCACTTGATCGCCGATCAGGATCTCTACGATGCGACCGCGATGTCCGAGCGCGGCTCATCGGACTGGTGGCCCTCGCTCACGCGGAAATTGTACCAGTGCGATTCCTGCGGCCGGCTGTGGATCGAAGACCGCGGGAGGGAGCTGCGGGCCTTCGTCCCGGAGGAGCCGGCGCCTCACTTCCTGAGCTCGATCCATGGCGACCAATGGAAGCGGATCCTGAGGGGGGAATGGAGGGATGAGCGGGTGATCGCCACGCTGCCGCGCGGTTTCCTCGGCTGGGCGCATCTCTCGGAAGAGGATCATGCGACCTTCGATGACTGGGGGCTACTGGAGCGAGCTTACTACGACCGTTTCGAGGAGTTGAAGAAACGCGGGATCCTGCGCGATGCGATGCTTACCAAGAATGGGGAGACGGTCCATTCTTGGGGACGTGCGTGAGCTCGCGGTGTCACCTTGGGTGATTGCAAGGGAGCGGCCCGCTTGGCAGCGTGAAGGACGATGAAAGCGATCCTCGCGTTTTTGGCGGCAGGTTTTCTGAGCGTGTTGCCTGTAGTGGCGACTCCGCGGGAGTGGAAGACTGCCGATGGTGCCAAGACCATCGCGGCCGAATTTGTCAGTGCGAAGGATGGACAAGTGACCATCCGTCGCACGTCGGATCAGAAGATTTTCACGATCGCCCTGGCGACGCTTTCCGAAGCCGACCGCAAGTGGGTGGCGGACACGCTGGCGGCAGGAGAAGAGGCCTCGGCGAAGTCCGACAAGGGAAGCGCGTTTGCGAAATTGCTGACCGGCGAGTGGGAGCGCACGGAAGGTCATGGGCTGCAGTACCGGATCTATGGTGCTCGCAAGCTGCGCGGTGCCGATGAGGCGGGCTATCCGCTGGTGATCTACCTGCACGGGCGCAACGGCGATGTGATGACGCCGGAGCAGCCGGGCGATGCGCGTTCGTTTTCGGAGGAGGACAACTATCGGAAGCGCCCCTGCGTGATCATCGCGCCGCAATGCCCGAAGGACGGCAGCAGCTGGGACGGCAAGAATGCGGAGGCGGTGGTGGAGATCATCCGCGACCTGATGAAGAACCTGTCGGTCGACAAGAAGCGGGTTTACCTCACGGGCTACTCGATGGGCGGCTACGGGACGTTTTATCTGCTGGGGAAGGAGCCGAAGCTATTCGCCGCGGCGGTGCCGATCTCCGGTGGCGGGAATCCGAACGACGCGGAGAATTTCAAGGACGTGCCGGTGTGGGTCTTCCACGGTGCCAAGGATGAGACGGTGAAGCCGGAGCAAAGCAAGCGCATGGTGGAAGCGCTGCAGAAGGAGAAGGCCGAGGTGAAATTCACCGAGTATCCGGATGGGGATCACGGGATCTCCGGGAGGACGTATGCCGACAAGGCAGTGCACGAGTGGATTTTCCAACACAAGAAGTGACAACCGGGCGCTAAATCGAGGGAGGATGCGGCTTGTCGTTCGGGGGGGCGTGGGTTCAAGATGTTGCGTGACTATTAGGGGCATCTCGTGTGCCTCATATCGTCGCTTCCCCAACCTTCCCCTCCCTTGAAAACATACACTTCGCTTTTGCGCGGTGGCTTCGTCGCCCGTGCCCGTACTGGTTTTCTGGCTGCTGCCGTGACCTTGGCCGTGATGGCCGCTTCCGCATCGTTTGCCGCGCCGGACATCGTCATCGAATCGCCTCCGCCCGAAGTGATCGCCGATGGTGGTGATTTGGCATCCTTCGGCGATCATACCGTCGGCAGTGTGGCGCTCGTTAAAACGCTCACGGTCCGCAACACGGGTGACGCCGTTCTCAATCTCGGTGCCGCGACCTTCACCGGGGCTGCCGCCGGCGACTTCACTGCGGATCTTTCCGGTGCCGACCTCACGGTGGATCCCGGTGGAAGTACGACGTTTACCGTAGCTTTTGCGGCGACACGTCGCGGAGGGCGGGAAGCGACGCTGCAACTCGCGAGCAATGATCCCGATGAGAGTCCCTACGATGTCCACGTTTCCGGCAACGGGCTTGCCTGCGATGTGAGCGTGGAGTCCGGCGGCGACGAGATTCCGAATCCCTCCGGCAGCAAGGATTTCGGCTCCGTCAGTGTCGGCCTCGGTAGCGGCACCTATTTCTTCCAGTTGAAGAACACCGGCGAGGTGGACCTGAATTTGAACAGCATCACCGTGGGAGGAGACAATCCCGGAGACTTCCAAGTCGTCAGTGAGTTCACTTCGCCGGTGGTCGGACCGTACGGCTCCTTCAGCTATTTCTGGATCACCTTTTATCCCACCGCTGGCGGGACACGCTCGGCGGTCGTCAGCGTCAAGACCGACGATGTGGACGAGCCCGACTACCGCTTCACCATCACGGGTACCGGCGTGCCGGTCCCGGAGATCCGGACCGAGAACGCGGAGGGCGGCGAGATCTTCTACCAAGACTTCGGCGGGGTGGAGCCGGGCGACACGATCGGGCCGGTGGAAATCACCATCCGCAACAGCGGCACCGCGAATCTGAATCTCGGCACGCTGGTGCTCGCCGGGGACAATCCCGAGGCCTATCAACTCGACATCAGCGGCACCGCCGCGGTCGTCAGCCCGGGAGGGACCACCAAGTTCAAGGTGACCTTTCATCCCACCGACATTGGCTACAAGGCGGCTGTGGTGAAGATCCCCAGCGATGATGCGGACGAGGGTCTGCTGCAATTTTTCCTCAGCGGCTACAGCACCCACATGGCGGAGACCTATGTGGACTGGGCGGCGGCTGCCGGGCTGGAGGAAGAGGACTCGTGGACCGATGCCGAGCCCTATCACGATGGCGTGGCGAACCTGCTCAAGTATGCCTTCAACATGAACGGTGGCGGCCCGGATGTGCACGTCATGGCCGCCGATACCGGCACCTCCGGCCTGCCGCGCTGGTCGCTCATCAGCGGTGGTCCGCTCGGTCACTACCTGCGCGTGGAATACGTGCGGCGGAAGGGTGCGATGATTTCCTATGACGTGATGATCTCGGAGGATCTGGAGAACTGGGATTTCCCCACCGTGCCGCACAATGCCACCGTCATCGATGATGATTGGGAGCGCATCACCCACGACATCCCGGTGGATCTGGAGGAGACGCCGAGGATGTTCGGACGGGTGGTGGTGAATGAGTTTGTGCCAGCGTAGCGCGACGTGGAGAAATACGAAAACCCCAAGACATCGCGTCTCGGTGAGGTGCTTCACCGGAATTGGTGAGCTTCATCCGGACTAACAATCGAGTCATCGGACCTCCTAAGGAAACGACAGGGTGATGGTCACCGGCGAGTGATCGCTGGCCGCTTCGGGCACCTCGATCAGTTTGGCGCTTCCGGGTGGCAGGCCCTTGGTCAGGATGTAGTCGAAGGTGGTTGGCTCGAACTGAGAGCTGCCGTGCCAGGACAGGCGGTCTTTTTTTGCCACGTCCTCCCAGGTATTGTGGAAGCCGCCTTTGGTGAGAATCTCCAGGGTCTTGTCGCCGAACTGCCCGTCCTGGTTGGTGTTGAAATCGCCAGCGATGACGATGCCACGGATCCGGCCCTTGAAGGCGAGCCGTTCCATCAGCGAGACGTGCTGCAAAAGCTGGGCGGCGGATTCTTCCCGCATCCGCGAGTTGGCGGCGGCGGCATGGTCGTCACTGCTGCCGCGGTTGCTCTTGAGATGTACGCCATAGATCAACAGCACGCCTGTTTCCGGCGCAGGCAGATTCACCGCGGCGAAACTGAACCCGCGCGGGACGCCGATCGTTTGCTGCCAGGCTTCCGACCATGCCGCTTCCACGGGCAACTTGCTGGCGATGCCGACCTGCTGCGGCCACAGGGTCCCGTCCGTTTCGCTGCGGAAGGACGACACCACTACGGCCCGGAGGTCCGGGGTGACCGCGGCCAAATCGGCAAAGACCTGCCAGTTGCGGACTTCCTCGCCGATGAAGATGTCCGGCTTTTCCCGCTGGATCACTTCGGCCGCGGCCTTCTTGTGGGCATCGACGGCAGAAGCCTCCGCTGTCGGCGAGTGCCCGGGGAACCATTCGAGGTTCCAAGCCACCAGGCGGATGTCCGCGGCGGAGGCGATACCAAGCAGTGGCAGGAGGAGCAGGGATTTGAGCTTCATGGCGGAGAGTGACAGCAGCATCCCGGCCAGTCCCTGCGGGCGGCAAAATCAAAATGGCAACAGGATCGACGTGATCATCAGCGCGGGTTTTTGGAAAGTGGCGAGGACAACCAAACGGGGAGCTCGTTGGGTGACGCTTGTCTTTTGTTGGGGAAGACCGCCCCCAAGCCTGCCGCTTGAATCTCTTCCTCGCTCTCTTACGCTGTTCCGATGTTCATCAACCGTTACCCGGCACCGGGTTCCCCTCCGGCCACGCTCCTGCCTCACGTGACGAACGGCGAGGGAAAGAAGCCGCGGATCCGGCTGATCGAATACAACAATGACAGGCTGGATGAACGGGAGATCAGCGACGTGGGTGAGATGATCCGGGCGATCGAAGCCGGCAAGGTGACGTGGATCAACATCGATGGCTTGGGCGACATCGAGGCGCTCCGGGCGCTCGGCGAGCTCTTCAATCTCCATCCGCTGGCGCTGGAGGACGTGCTCAACACCGGCCAGCGGGCGAAGGTGGAACAGTTCGACGACCATTTGTTCATCGTGGCCCACATGGTCTACCAGAATGCGGAGAAAACCATCTGTGGCGAACAGGTCAGCATGTTCCTGGGCAAGAACTACCTGATCACCGTCCAAGAGGAGGCGGATTACGATGTTTTCGATCCGGTCCGGGTGCGCCTGCGGGCCGGCCGTGGTTCGATCCGGAAGGCGAAGGCCGATTATCTCGCCTATGCGCTGCTGGACTCGATCATCGACCACTACTTCCCGGTGCTCGATGAAGTCGGATGCTCGATCGAGGATCTGGAGGACAATCTGCTGGCAAGTCCCGACCGCTCGATCGTGATGAAGCTGCACGGTCATCGCCGGAGCCTGACCCAGCTGCGGCGTTTCGTGTGGCCGCTAAGGGACCTGGTGAACGGTCTGCTTCACGACAATTCGGGATTGGTGAAGGATCCGACCAAGGTCTTCCTGCGCGATTGCTACGACCACTCGGTGCAGCTCATGGACTTCGTCGAGAGCTACAAGGAAATCACCACCGGGCTCATGGAACTTTATCACTCCAGCGTCGGCTTGCGGACCAACGAGGTGATGCGGGTGCTTACCGTGATCACGTCGATCTTCATTCCGCTGACCTTTATCGCCGGGATCTATGGGATGAATTTTTCCGAAGAGAAGCCGGAGCATCTCGAGATGCCGCTGAACATGCCGGAGCTGTATCACCCGTGGGGATATCCCGGGGTGATGGCAGTCATGCTGCTCATTGCCGTGGCCCAGCTGATCTTCTTCAAGAGAAAGAAGTGGCTGTAACGCCAGCCATGCCATGTCCGAAGAACGCGAACCCAAGAAGAAGCCGATGCTGAAGCGAATGGATAACGTCCTGATCGTGGTGGACGATCTGGAAGCAACGAAGGCGTTCTTCACCGAGCTGGGTCTTGAATTCGAGGGTGAGGCAACGGTGGAGGGGCCTCAGGTCGGTCAATTGATCGGGCTGGAGGATGTGCGGGCGACGATGGCGATGATGCGGACGCCGGATGGCCAAGGCATCGAGCTGGACAAGTTCCACACGCCGGATGCCGTGCGTTTCGGGCCGGTGAACACGCCGGTGAATGCGTTCGGGATTCGCCGGCTGATGTTCGCGGTGGAGGGTATTGATGCGCTGGTTTCCCACATGCTCGGGCATGGGGCGGAACTGATCGGTGAGATGGAGTATGGGGACAGCTACCGGCTGGCCTACTTGCGCGGGCCGGAGGGGATCATCGTTGGATTGGCGGAGGCGCTGGGGTGATTCCAGAGCCCGCTCAGTCCACTTCAACCACCCGGAAAAATCCACGCGGGCCGCGGCTGAAGGCACCCAGCACGGAGCGGGTGGGGCTGCCAGCGGTGAAGCGAGACGCCACCGTCCACGGCCCGGTGAGATTTTCGGCCTTCTCAACCACGTAGCTGCGGCCGTGTGTCAGATTTTCGGCCATGAAGCGGACGGTCCCGTCCGTCGTTGAAATGAAGGCACCGGCGCGAACGGCCGGAGCTACTGCTGGCAGATGGCCGCGGAACAGGCCGACCTGTCCCTCCCTATTGCGGGCGATCCCATAGAAAGCCCCGTCCGTGGCGCAGGCCTGCGAAAAGACCTGCTCAACCGTGCCGAAGCCATCGAGCTCCATGCCTTCCCGGATCAACAGGTGCCGGTTACCCTCAGCAGTCCAGACGACGAGCCCGTAGCGGCTATTCGGGCTCAGGTCATGGCACACGATGGGGCCATAGGTGACCAGAGGACTGCCTGGCGGCGAAACAGCGGCGGCTTCGTGGATCTGGACCAAACCTTGGCCGGGCAATGTTATTCTATCTGCGTATGACGGGCCTGAGCGCGGCTTGGCGGTCCAACTCCCGTCTGCCCGGACTTCCACCTCGAACTGCGGAGTATTCACTCCAAAGGTTTTCACGATAAACCCGGCCGAGGTGTCATTGAGCCACCTGAACTGCGGTTCGCCGTCGATGGTCAGTCCTGTACCGGGGATCGTATCCCCGTTTCCAGGACTCAAACGGAAAGGACCTCCCGCGAAGGAGATCACGAACAGGCTATCCGAATTCGATGTCGAGGTGGCGATGGCGTAGCTGCTGCCCGTGTAGTGGAGCTCGCGAGGATAGTAGTGCGGAGTGCCACCGTCCGGCAGGATGGTGTCCGGCAGCAGGACCGGGGTGACTCCTTCGGGCCCGGCGAGGAAGACCGCGAACTGTTCGTGTCCCTGGTATCCATGGTTCGCGAATAGCACGCGACCGCCCGCCGGTGCTGGGTAGGAAATGTCCGTTACCCCGTCGCTGCCGATTGTGGCCAGGACTTGCGACTCTTCGCCAAGGGTCCAGACGAGGGTTCCGTCCTGCACCTGCGCGGTCTCTCCCGTTTCGAGGTTTCCTCCGTTCCAAGGGCTCGTCCAGAGGGATAGCACCACCTGCCGGGTGGAGAGGGAAAACAAGCCGGACCAGACAGGATCATAGGAGTAGCGCTGGTTCCAGAGATAGACGTGATCCGCATTCGCGCCTGTCACGCCCCAGCTATCATAGGGTCCGCCATTCAGCATCCCCAGCAGCTCCAACTGCGGAAGGGCAGCTTCTTTCTGGTTGAAGTGATCCAGCGCCAGCCCGCGGAGCTTAATGTTGTCCAGCGCGACCTTCGTGGTGGTGGCCTCCAGACGGGCCAGATTCGTCCAGGTGGTTGGAAAAGTCACCGTCTGGAAATCCACCTTTGGCCCGGTCCCATCGATCACGCCATCCGGGGTGAAATCGAAGTTCAGGACCGCTCCATCAGCCTTCGTGGCGCGGAAGCTCACCACGGAGGGGATGGCATAAATGCTATACTCCGCCACATCGATGGAGAGGGCATCGAACGGTGTCCCGTCTGCCTGGACGATCGAGACTGGTGCGCTGGTGGAAGCTAACCTGAGATGGATGCCGCCGTTGTCCGGATTGAAGGCGGATGATGGTTCCAAGATGAGAAACTCATTCTCCGGTCCCGTGACCCGGTAGCCATGCTGGGTGTAGCCCATGCCCCCGGGTAGGCTGAAGTCCAGCGTGCGCGTCGCTTTCAGGTGCTCCGGCACTTCCCCAGCCAGCAAAGTACTGGCCAAGGATAGGAAGAAGATAACAGAGGAGACGCGATGCACGGCTGGAGACAAGCGTCTCCAGCCTATGACGGCAAGCGAGTTGGCAACGTCCTCCGTGACGCTTCAGACGTAGTGCAGCTCCTTCGCCTTGGTGGCGATGTCGCTTTCGCGGTCGAGGAGTTCCTGGATGGGGTCCCAGCGGCCGGCGACGAGGGCGTCGCGGGCGGACTCGGGCATCTCGAAGCCGAAGTCGAGGCCGGTGGAGGAGCGGACGCGCTTGTTGACGAGGTCGATGGTGACTTCGACGGCGGGGTCGGCTTGGACAGCTTGGCGGAGTTGGTCGATCTCACCGGCGGCGAGGCAGACGCAGGGCATGGCGAGGCCGGTCGAGTTGCCGAAGAAGATCTCGGCGAAGGACTCGGCGACGACGGCCTTGAAGCCATACTTAGCCAGCGATTGCGGGGCGTGCTCACGGGAGGAGCCGCAGCCGAAATTGACGCCGGCGAGCAGGATGGTGGCGGCCTTGAAGCACTCGTCATTGAGCGGGTGATCGGTCTTCTCGCCGGTGTTCGGGTCGAAGCGGACGTCGTAGAAGGCGAACTCGCCGAGGCCGTCAAAGGTGACGCACTTCATGAAGCGCGCCGGGATGATGCGGTCGGTATCGATGTCGGCGCCGGGAACGAAGACGGCGCGGCCGGTGACGGTGGTGACTTTTTCGAGAGCCATGGAAATGGGAACCGGGTGAGGATTATTCGCCGTCCTTCGGCGCTGCCGGGGCGTCGCCAGCGGGCTTCTTGTACTTGCCGACGATGTCAGCGACCTTCCGTTGGAAGGCGGGCATCTCCTTCTGCACGGCGGGCATGGCGACCTTCATGGCATCGGCCATGATCGAAGGCATGGCGGAGAGAGTCTTCTGGCCGAGCGGGGTGCGGTAGAACTCGGTCATTTCGACGATTTCCTCCGGGGTGAAGTGCTTCTCGTAGAGTTCGATGGTCTTCTTGCGCAGCTCGGGGCCGGAGAAGATGCGAACGTACATTGCGCGAGCTTCGGTGCGGATCTCGGCGATGGCTGCCTCGGGGATGCCGCTGGCCTTAAGCTGCGAGAGGGTGGCATTGAAGGCGGCCTCGGCGGAGTCGACTGCGAGTTCTTCATTGCGCATCACTTCGAGGAGTTCCTCGGTGGGGGTCTTTTTCGCTGCCGGCTCAGCCGCGGACAAGCAGTTGCCCGCGAGCAGGAAGGACAGGAAGATGAATGTTTTCATGGAAGTGAGGATGTGAGTGTTCAGTTCAGGCGACGGCGGCGGCCGGTTCGATCTCGAAGACCTCGCGGGCGTCGGCGATGCTGCCCTGGATGGCGGCGGCGGCGACCATGACGGGCGACATCAGGACGGTGCGGCCGGTAGGGGAGCCTTGGCGGCCCTTGAAATTGCGGTTCGAGGACGAGGCGCAGAGCTG
This sequence comes from Luteolibacter sp. Y139, assembly GCF_038066715.1. NCBI lineage: Bacteria > Pseudomonadati > Verrucomicrobiota > Verrucomicrobiia > Verrucomicrobiales > Verrucomicrobiaceae > Neoluteolibacter > Neoluteolibacter soli. The sequence goes on from NZ_JBBUKT010000011.1 coordinate 224,931, forward strand.
GTCGCCGACGAGCTTGTCGGGGTTCATGGCCAGACACATGGAGCAACCGGCCGCGCGCCACTCGAAGCCGGCGGCGGTGAAGATCTTGTCGATGCCTTCCTGCTCGCACAGGTGGGCGACGATCTGGGAGCCTGGGACGGCGATGGCTTTCACGCCCGCGGCGACCTGATGGCCCTGGATGTACTTGGCGACCTCGCGGAAGTCGGAGAGGCGGCCATTGGTGCAGGAGCCGATGAAGGCGACGTCGATCTTGACGCCCTTGATCGGGGTGCCGGCGGGCAGCTTCATGTAGGCGAGTGCCTCATCGATGCTGGCCTTTTCGAGCGCGGTGGCGGCGGTGGCGGGATCCGGGATGTTTTCGGAAACGCTGATGCCGTGGTCGGGCGAGATGCCCCAAGTGACGGTCGGCTCGATGGAGGCCGCGTCGATCTTCACGATGTCATCGTAAACAGCGTCGGCATCGGAGGCGAAGGCCAGCCAGCGGGCGGCGGTGGCGTCGAAGTCGGCCATGTCGACGTAAGGGCGACCTTGCAGGTAGGCGACGGTCTTGGCGTCGGGATTGACGTAGCCGCAGCGGGCGCCGCCTTCGATCGCCATGTTGCAGACGGTCATGCGCTCTTCCATCGACATTTCGTCGAAGACATTGCCGGCGTATTCGTAGGCGTAGCCGATGCCGCCCTTGGCACCGAGCAGGCGGATGATGTGAAGGGTCACGTCCTTGGCGTAGACGCCGGGGCGGAGCTGGCCGGTGACCTCGATGCGGCGGACCTTCAGCGGCTCCATGGCCATGGTCTGGGTCGCGAGGACATCGCGGACCTGGGTGGTGCCGATGCCGAAGGCGATCGCGCCGAAAGCGCCGTGGGTGGCAGTGTGCGAGTCGCCGCAGGCGATGGTGGTGCCGGGCTGGGTGATGCCTTGCTCAGGGCCGACGACGTGGACGATGCCCTGCTTGCCGGACTTGAGGTCGAAATAGGTGACGCCGAAGTCATCGCAATTCGAGCGCAGGGCCTCCATCATTTCCGCGGCGAGCGGGTCGACCGGCTGGTCCTGATTTTCGGTCGGGACGATGTGGTCGACGGTGGCGAAGGTGCGCTGCGGGTACTTCACCGTGAGACCGAGGTCGCGGAGCATCCCGAAGGCCTGTGGCGAGGTCACCTCATGGATGAGATGGGTGCCGATGAAAAGCTGCGTGCGTCCGTCGGCCAGAGTGCCGACGCTGTGGCTTTCCCACACTTTTTGGTAGAGGCTCTTGCCCATGATCGGATGGCCGCGTGCTCGCGGCGGGCGGGCAACGTGGGTGCTCGGGCGCGGATTGTCAAAGCGGGATCCCGTGTGCCCCGGAAGGCGTCACAGGATGTCGAAGTAGAACAACAGCGCCACGCCCGCGCCCGCCAGCACCACCGAGGTGGAAATCCAAAGCCAGCGTTTCCAAGAGCCCCGCTGCGCCGCCGGATCCACCCAATCGTCCCAGCCCCGGTTATCCTCGCGGTAGCGATGATAGTGTCGGTTCGAGGATTGGAAGCGTGGCCGTGCTTCGGGCGTTTTCATTAGAAGCTCATTGGAGAGGTGGAGCGGGATCTGGCTTCTAACCAAATCTTTGCAGAACGCAACCGGCGAATCGTTCCATTTCGGAAACTACGTATGCACGAAATTGCGTACAAAGATCGTGTTAGCTAAACACGGAAAAGCCCCGCACGGCGGACCGGGCGGGGCTGGGGAAAAATCGGTGTAGTCGAAGCTTACTTCGAGTAGTGCACCTCGGCTGCTGCCGGGACTTCCTGGAACTGGGGAAGGGGGCGAAGCGGTGCGGCCTTTGGCTCGCTGGTGCAGCAGCAGGAAGCGGAAAGGAACGCGAAGGCGGACACACAAACGGCAGCGATAATGCGGAGCATGGCGGGAGTGAAGTGAGGTTTTTTTGAATTCGCCAGAAAAATGATTTCCGGGCGAAAATTCAGGGCGGACCTGTCAAGAGGTCCACCCTGAGTTGAGTCATGATGCGGATATAGAAGGTCCGCAAAAATGGATTACTTGGCCGGGGCGACGTAGGTCGGCGAGGCAGGAGCCGGAGCCGGCTTGCTGGAGCAGCAGGAAGAAGCGAAGAGCGAAGCGGCAACGAGGGCGGCGATTTTGACGAGTTTCATGATGGTAGCTTGGTTGCGGTTGAAACGGACGTAGTCCGATTGGGGCCGACTCTAACGGACCGGACATCCCGCGCAAGTTGAAAGTCCGGGGCTCCGAAGCCCGCAAACCCTTCATTACAGGCGGTCTGCGGGCCTCAGGAGGTCTTCCGGCGGAACATGATCGAGGCGGCTCCGAGGGTGCAGAAGCCGATGATGATCAGCGGCAGGATCAGCGAGAAGACCCGCTCCGCCGAGGCGTCCTTCAGGAACACGCCCTTCACGATCTCCACGAAATGGCGGACCGGGTTCGGGATGGTGGCGATCTGGAGCCAGCGCGGCATGTTTTCCACCGGCGAGGCGAAGCCGGAGAGCATCATGGCGGGCATCATGAAGGAGAAGGCGCCGAGGAAGGCCTGCTGCTGGGTATTGCAGACCGAGGAGATCAGCAGACCCACGCCGGTCAGCGAGAGGGCGTAGAAGAACATCCCGACGTAAAGGAGCAGCAGGCTGCCCTGGAAGGGAATGCGGTAGAGGAAGACGGCGGCGCAGAGAATCAGGGTGGCCTGGAAGAAGCCGACGATGATGGCAGGGACGGCCTTGCCGATCATGATCATTTCCGGCGTGAGCGGCGAGACCAGAAGCTGATCGAAGGTGCCCTGCTCGCGCTCGCGGGCGACCGAGAGGGCGGTGAGGATCAGCGAGCCGATGGTGGTGATGACCGCCACCAGGTTCGGCAGCATGAAGTTCTTGTAGTCGAGGTTCGCATTGAACCAGTAGCGGGTGACGGTTTCGGACGGCATTTTCATGCCCTTCGCGGTCATGCGGTCCTTGATGAAGGTTTCGGTGATGCCTTGCAGGTAGCCGAAGGCGATCTGCGCGCCATTCGAGCGTCGGCCGTCCATGAGCACCTGGACGGGGGCGGTCTCCCCGGTGGCGAGGCGGCGGGAGAAGTCCTCGGGAATGCTCACCGCGAGCATGGCGGAGCGGGACTCGATGGCGGCCTCCATGTCAGCCTGGGCGTGGATCGCGAGGACCTCGGTGAAGGCGTCGGACCGGGCGAAGCGCTGGACGAGTTCGTTCGAGTCCGCGCCGGTGTCGCGGTTGTAGATGGCCAGCGAGGCGTTTTTCACCTCCAGGGTCGCGGCATTCGGAAAGAGCAGCGTCTGCAGGATCACCGGCATGATCAGCAGCGCGCGGGCGGAGGGATTGCCCAGCGTGGATTGGAGCTCCTTGATGACGAGCGCCCGGATGCGGAGGAAGAAGTTCATGGCGGGGTGGCGTTCATTCCATGCGGCGCCGGGTCAGCCTCGCGGTGAGGCCGAGGAACAGGGCGGAGGAGGCGATCAGCATCAGGATGTCCGGCATCAGCACCTTCCACGGCGAGCCGACCTGGAAGATGGTCTGGATGGCGGAGACGAAATAGCGGGCGGGGATAAGATGGGTCACGCCGCGCAGGAAGGTGGGCATGCTGGAAATCTCGTAGATGAAGCCGGAGAGCATCATCGCCGGCAGGAAGGCGGCATTCAGGGCAGCTTGTGCGGCGTTGAATTGGTTTCGGGTGGCGGTCGAAATTGCCAGCCCGATGCCGAGCACGCTGAGCAGGAAAAAGCTGCCCACGACGAACAGCGCGAGCGCCGAGCCACGAAACGGCACGCCCATCAGCCAGCGCGCGGCGGCGACGCACATGACCAGCGAGATCATGCCGAGCGCGTAGTAGGGGAGGATCTTGCTGAGCAGCAGCTCCGCGCGGGTGACGGGGGAGGCAAGCAGGGCCTCCATGGTGCCTCGTTCCCATTCGCGGGCCACGACCAGAGAGGTGAGCAGGGCGCCGATCACGGTCATGATCACCGTGATCGAGCCGGGGATCAGGAAATTGCGGCTCTTGGCCGAGGGGTTGTACCAGTAGCGGGGCTCCAGTGAGACTTCCCGTTTCATGTCCTCGCCGCGGTCCTCGGCGCGCTGGAGCTGCCACTGCTGCCAGATGGCTCCGAAGTAGTTGCTGACGAACTGGGCGGTATTCGGTTCCGAGCCGTCGGCCACGACCTGCACTGGTGCGGTTTCGCCCGGCTGATTCATCCGCCGTGAAAAGTCGGCCGGGATGATCATGAAGCCGCGGATCTGCGAATCGACCATCGCCCGCTCCATGGCTTCGCGCGATTCGAAGCGGCGCACTTCCATCGATGGCGTGCCTTCCAAGGCGGATGCCAGACCGCTCGCATCCTCGCCGGTGGCCTCATTGAGCAGACCGATCTTGAGGATGGGTGTGTCGAGATTGATGCCGAAGCCGAAGACGAAGATCAGCAGCAGCGGCAGGACGAAGGCGATGAGATTGCTGCTCGGATCGCGGAAGATCTGGAGCGTCTCTTTCCAGCAGAGCGCGCGCAGCCGGCGGAAGGAGAGGTGTTTCATGCGGCTGCCTCCTCCTTGCTGGTGACCAGCTCGATGAAGGCGTCCTCCATCGTGGGGTCGGGATTCTCGGCGGTGGCGACGCTTTCCTTCAGCTCGTCCGGAGTGCCATTGGCGATGAGCTTGCCGCGGAAGACCAGGCCGATGCGGTCGCAGTACTCCGCCTCATCCATGAAGTGGGTGGTGACCATCACGGTCACGCCGCGTTCGACGAGGCCATTGATGTGCGTCCAGAATTCGCGGCGGGTCACGGGGTCAACGCCTGAGGTTGGCTCGTCGAGGAACAGAATATCCGGCTCATGCATCACCGAGCAGGCGAGGGCGAGGCGCTGCTTGTAGCCTAGCGAAAGCGAGTCGGTCTTGGAATGGAGGAAGGGGCCGAGGTGGAAGATGTCCGCCATCTCGGCGATGCGCTCGCGTTGGCGCTTCCCCGCGACGCCGTAGATGCCAGCGAAGAAGGCGAGGTTCTGGTTCACCGTGAGGTGGCCGTAGAGCGAGAACTTCTGGGCCATGTAGCCGAGCCGCTGGCGGGCCTCGCTGGCGCTATGGCTGAGATCGAGGCCCACCACCATGGCCGTGCCGGCGGTGGGGGTGAGCAGGCCGCACATCATCTTGAAGGTGGTTGATTTCCCCGCGCCATTCGGGCCGAGCAGACCGTAGATCTCGCCGCGCTTCACCGCGAAGGTGACGTCGTCGGTGGCCTTGAACTCGCCGAATTGCTTGGTGAGGTGCTCGGCCTCGATGACTGTCTCGTCGTCGTGAGGGATCTCCTTGGTGGCCTTGGCGAGCACCGATTCACCGGGAGGGCCACCGCCTAACAGGTCGATGAAGGCATCCTCAAAGCGCGGTTTCACGGGCACCCACTCGGCACCGGCGTCCGCGCCGATTTCTGAGGGGTCGAAGGGCTTGGTGTCTTTCTTAAGAGTCAGGCGCAAGCTGTGGCCCTGGATGGTGCCGTCATTGACCTCCGGTCGCGAAAGGGCACGGGTGAGGAGCTGGCGCTTGCGGGCTCCGGGTTCGCGGAGTTGGAAGCAGCGGCCTTCGAGCGGTGCGGAGATTTCCGCAGGCGTACCGGCAAAGAGCAGCTTGCCTTCATTGAGCACGATGGTGGTGCCGCACAGCTCCGCTTCATCGAGGTAGGCGGTGCTCCAGACGACGGCGATGCCTTGGCCGACGAGGTCCTCGACCATGCCCCACAGTTCGCGGCGGGAAATGGGGTCGACGCCGACGCCGGGTTCATCGAGGAGTAGCAGCTTCGGCTTTCCTAACAGGGCACAGGCGAGGCCGAGCTTTTGCTTCATGCCGCCGGAGAGTTTTCCCGCGAAGCGGTCGGTGAAGCGCTTGAGATCGGTGAAGGTCAGCAGGCGTTCGAAGGCTTCCTCTCGCTCGGTGCCAGTCACATGGCGGAGGTCGGCGTGGAGCTTCAGGTTCTCGATGACGGTGAGGTCTTCGTAGAGGCCGAACTTCTGGGGCATGTAGCCGACTTCGCCGCGGATGGCGGCGACCTCGCGGATCGGGTCGTGGCCGAGGGTGGAGACCGTTCCGGAGTCGGCTTCTAACAGGCCGGCGATCAACCGCAGCAGCGTCGTCTTGCCCGCGCCATCGGGACCCGCGAGGCCGGTGATGAGGCCGTTGCGGATTTCACCCGAGATGGCATCGAGCGCCGGACTGGCCATGCCCTTGAAGGTCTTGGTCAGGTCCCGGAAGTTGACGACGACTTCGGACATTACTTCGCGGGGTGCGAGTCCAGCGAGACGGTGACGGGCATGCCTTGGCGCAGCGAGCCATCGGTGTCATCGACGACCACGCGCAGGCGATACACCAGCGAGGTGCGGAGTTCCTTGGTCTCGACGGTCTTCGGCGTGAATTCCGCGCGCGGCGAAACGAAGCCGACGGTGCCGTGGAAGACGTGATCCGGCGCGCCATCGGTGACGAGGCTGACCTTGGTGCCCGGTGGGAATTTGCCGAGGTCGGGCTCGTGAACATAGGCGCGCACCCAAACGGGATTCTCGAGCGAGAGCGAGAGGACGGTGGGGCCTGCCTGGACGATGGCTCCGGGCTCCAAGGCGCGGGTGATGACGATGCCGTCCGAGGGGCTCTTCAGGTCCGTATCGCCGAGTCGGATCTCGGAGGTTTTCACCGCGGCTTCGGCCTGGGCGACGGCGGCTTCGGCCGAGCCAACGCCGGCTTGGGCGGCTCCGACGGCAGCCTCGGCAGCGGCGACTTCTTCCTTGCGGAAGCCGCTTTCGAGTTGGCGCAAGTTGGCGTCGGCCAGCTTCAGGCGTTGCTCCGCTTCGTGGAAAGAGGCCTCGGCGTTTTCGAAGTTCTGGCGCGAGACGCCTTTCGATTTCACGAGTTCCGACTGCCGGTCATAGATGCGCTGCGCATTGTCCATGGTCACCGTGGCTTGGGCGCGGGTGGCGCGTGCTTGTTCGATTTCTTCGGTGCGATAGCCGGCGCGTTTCAGGTCGGCATCGGCCTTGGCTTGGGCGAGAGTCGCCTTTGCCTGGGCAAGTGCGGCGCGTGCTTGGGCTTCGGCGGCATTGGCTTGTGCGAGTTCGTTTTCGTAGGGCTCCTTGTCGATGCGTGCGAGGAGTTCGCCGGTCTTCACGGCGTCACCTTCGTCCTTCAGGACTTCGGCGATGCGGCCGGAGACGCGGAAGCCGAGGTCCACGCCGCGGATGTCGACATTGCCCTGGAGAACGAGCGGCTCGTGATTGCTACGATACTTCCCGTAGATGAACCAGCCACCGATGGCGAGGGCGGCGAGGATGAGAATGACTGGAATCGCTTTCTTCATGGTGTGGCTCCTTTCAAGCCGGGACAGATGAGCCCCAGGTGTTCGTCGAGGATGGTCGCGATGATCGCGAGGTGGTCGTGGGTGAGATTCTTCACGCCGAGGCGGCGGAGGATGGTGGTGCGGGCGATCTTGAAGGCGAGCACCTGGCCAAAGAGGGCGTGAGCCCGGAGGATGGTCTTGGTTGAAGTCGGGTCTTCGCCGGTGGCAACGCCCAGCACCGTGGCGAAGAGCTCGTGGAGCGGCTTGAGCGCCTTGTTGTAGAGAACGTCGAAGCTCTCGCTGGGTGAGGATTGCTCGCGGATCATCACGAGGCGGATCTTCTCGAACTCTTCGTCTTCCACTTGCTGGCCGAGCAGGGTGCGGAGCATTCGCTTCATCACGTCCATGGCTCCGGTCGGATCCAGCGTGCCGCTCTGGAGCTTGGTCCGGGTTTCTTCCGCGATGGCACCGAAGATGCCGCCGAGATAGGCGCCGATGCCTTCGAGCACCGTGGTGTAGAGCTTCTCCTTGTTGCCGAAGTAGTAGGCGATCGCCGCCACGTTCTGCCCCGCCTCATCCGCGATGTCGCGGACCGAGGCGTTCTCGTAGCCCTTCTCGCCAATCTTCTTGAGGGCGGCCAGCAACAGCTTGCGCCGGGCTTGCTCGCCTTTGTTGGGGCTGGTTGGAAACAGTTCCCGCTGCACGGCGCGGAAAATTCAACGGTCGTCCAATAAAGTCAAACAAATGTGTAAAAATGGGTGCGACTGATCCGCAGATTGTCGAATTGCACGGCGGATTCAGTGAGCTAGACTCCTTGGATGGCGACCATGGAGGAAATCGAATCTCAAGCGATGCGGCTGCCTGAGTCTGAACGTGCAACGTTGGCGGGTCGGCTGCTTGAATCGCTTCCTGCGGTTCTGTTTGAAGAAGATCTCGGAGTCGCTGAGGCGATGCGCCGCGATGAAGAAATGGATCGCGACCCTTCCGCCGGGATCACCTTGGAAGAATTGAAAGCTTCCTTGGGTCGTTAAGCATGCCCAAGGTGATTTTCCATCGCCTGATTCGGAAGGATCTGGATGGGGTGCTTTCCTACTATGAGCGGGAAAGTGGGAGTGCATTGGCTGATCGCTTCTTTGAGAGCTTCCTCAGCGTTGTTGAAAAGGCATTGAATGATCCACGGCATTTTCACGTGGCGGCCGGAGTTCTGCGCCGGGCGAATCTGCCGGACTTTCCCTATCATTTCCTCTACCGCGAGAAGCCGTTCGGAATTCGCGTGCTTGTCCTGCGCCACGATCGTCGCCATCCGGACTTCGGGTTGCGTCGGCGTTGATCGGCTACGTGGTAGGAGAAGCTTATTCTGCCTTCCAGAGTGTCCGGTTCGGTTCCTCCGAGTCCGGGAAAACCTTGTTCTGAAGCTTGCAGGTGATCTCCCGGCCGTCTTCGGAGGCGGTGACGCGGATGAGATTCGGCGAGACTGGCGAGCGGAGGCCATCCGGGCGGACCTTATCCTCGCGGATGAAGGCGGCATCCACTTTGGCGAGTTCGGCGGGGGCGCCGTTGAAGCGGAGATTGGAGAACTTCACTTCGAGCGGTGGCAGGTCGGCGATTTCCGGTGCCTTGTGGATCTTTTCGGTCGCGTAGAACTCGAGGAAGGCGGCGTTCCGTCCGCTGTGGGTGAGGGTGTCACCGGGGAAGCGGAGGGCGGCGACGAAGATTTCCTTTCCGCTCTTGTGTTCCTTCACGAAGGCTCCGACCCAGGTGCGAGCCGTGCCATCGGTCATCTCGGTGTCCATCCGCCGCAGGGAGTAGGTGTATTTCCCGGCAGTCCACGGGTGGGGCCGGCGGCCTGAGACGAAGTTGCCCTCGTAGCCCGCGGCTTCGACGAAACCACCGGGGGTTGCCCGCACGTCGGCGAGGGTGAGGTCGGGCTTCTTGCTCCAGCGGGAGAAGATAAAACCCGGGCCGCCGTGAAGGCGTTTCTGGTCCTTCGGCTCCATCGCGTTCCAGCCGTTCACGTTGGTCTGGATGCCGCCGTAGATCAGGTTGTCATTGATGGTGCCGGAGAAGGGCGAGATGTAGAGATTGTAGGTCTCCGACGGGATGTCGTGGGAGATGTCGATGTCCACGGAGAACTCCGCGAAGTCCTTCACCTCGCCCTTGGTACTCCACCACAGGTTCACCATGTGCCAAGGCAGGGGTGGCCGGGCCGGAGCCAGTTCTGTGGGTGTGGGAGGAGCTGTTTCCTCAGCGTGAATGCAGGGCGAGAGGGCGAGCAAGGCCGCGAGCAGGAAGCGATCGAATTTCATGAAGGCAGAGTGCTTGGAAACAACGCGCCTTCATCGCCTCCGCTCGGAGAAATGGAATCTCCAAACGCTAGTCGCTCACTTTTTGACCGATTTCCCCGCCAATGATGCGAGCTTACCTCTTCTTCTTACCCTGCTTCTTCGGCTTCTTGCCCTTCGGCGGCCAAGTCTTCTCGAACTTCGGCTTGCGCTCCTGCTTGGGCTTTGGCGGCGGGGTGCCGTCCCACTTGATGGGGGCTCCGTGGACCTTGGACACCGGTTCGCCGGCGATGCGGAAGTCGATGAACTTGCCTTGGAAGTCGATGCGCTGGACTTGCAGTTTCACTTTCTGGCCGAGCTGGAATTGCTGGCCGCTGCGGGAGACGTAGCGCATCTGGGCGTGCTCGAAATGCCAGTCGCCGCGGGGGAGGTCCTCGCTCTTCACCAAGCCGCGGGCACCGATTTCGGTGGCTTCGACGAGCAGGCCCGCATTGCGGACGTCGGTGATCATGCCATCGAATTCCGGTGGCGGGTCCTGCTTGGTGCAGCCGTCGAGGTATTCGAGCATCTTGATCTGCTTGGTCTCGTTTTCGGCATCGGCCGAGGTGCGCTCGGTGTCGGAGATGTGGCGGGAAAACTCGGCGAGTTCGGTTTGGCCCGCGACCTTGTCGGGATGCTTTGGCGCATTGGTCAGATAAGGCTGCAGCGAGCGGTGGACGATCAGGTCCGCGTAGCGGCGGATCGGGCTGGTGAAGTGGCAATAGTCGGCCTTTGCCAAGCCGTAGTGACCGAGTGGATCGGGCGCGTAGGCGGCGCGCTTGAGGCTCTTTAATAGACCCAGCTTGATGAGGTGCTCGTCCGGACGGCCCTTCGACGAATCGAGCAGCTTCTGGATGTGCGCGCGGTTCGACAGGTCGCCGGGCTGATAGCCGTGGGCGCGGGCGGTCTCGGTGAATTCCGCCAGCTTGCCGAAGTCCGGGTCCTCGTGAACGCGATAGATCGTTGGCTTGTTGCGGATCTTGAGGATGTGCGCGACCGCTTCGTTCGCGAGAAGCATGCATTCCTCGATGAGCTGGTGGCTGGCGGTGTGCTCGACCTGATGGACTTCCACGGCCTTGCCCTTGTCATCCAGCTTCACGCGGATCTCCGGCATTTCGAGGTCGAGCGAGCCGTCCTTAAAGCGCTTCTTGCGAAGGGTCTCTGCCATCCGCCACGACTCCTTGACCATTTCCACGAGCGTCGCGGGCGAGCCTTCGGGCGCGGGTTTGCCATCGAGGATGGCCTGCGCTTGTTCGTAGGAGAGCTTGGACTGGCTGTTGATCACCGCGTCGCAGAAGCGCGTCTTGAGGACCTTGCCCTGCGGCGAAATTTCAATGATCGCGCACTTGGTGAGGCGGTTCACGCCGGGCTTGAGCGAGCAGATGCCATTGGAAAGCTCGGGCGGCAGCATCGGCAGCACGCGATCGACAAGGTAGGTGGAGTTGCCGCGCTCGGATGCTTCCTTATCCAGCGGCGTGCGTGGCTTCACATAATGCGACACGTCGGCAATGTGGACGGCGAGCGTCCAGCCCTTGTCGTGGCGCTCCACCCAGATCGCGTCGTCGTGGTCCTTCGCGTCGGCGGGGTCGATGGTGATGACCAGCCGGTCCCGCCAGTCCTCGCGGCGGGCCATTTCCTGAGGATCGACTTCCTCCGGCACCGCTCGGGTTTCAGCGAGCACGTTCTCGGGGAACGTCGTCCGCAGACCGTGGCGGTGAATGACCGCGGCGATATCGACGCCTGCCTGTCCCGGCCAGCCGAGCACTTCGAGAATGCGGCCACGCGGGGTCTTGTTCTTTTCCCATTGGTCGAGATCGACCACCACGAGCTGGCCCGGCTCCGCGGTGGTGTCGCCGAAGATGTCGATTTGTCCGGCCAGCGCCGGGTCTTCCGTTTCCACCCAGATGAACTTCGACTTCCGGCAGAAGACACCGACGATGCGGCCGCTGCGGCGCTCGAGGACTTTCTCCACCTTGCCGCGGGCGTCCGGTTCTTCCTCGGGCACCTGCGGGCCGCGACCGCGCTGCTTCCATGGCTCGGGTCTCGGCAGATGGAAAGAGATGATCACCCGGTCGCCTTCCAGCGCGGTGCCGGTGTCGCGGCGCGGGATGTGGACGCGCGAGTATTTCTTCAGGTCGATTCCGGTGGCGACATTGTCCGGGTCGACGGCGTCGGGATAAAACCAGGCGTGGCCGCGCGGGAGGAACTTGATGGTGCCGCGCAGTTTGTCCTGGCCGGGGTGCTTCGGGAGTTCGTAGCGGCCCTTGCGGCCTTCGGCGATCAAGCCCTCGCGTTCCATTGCGGCGAGCTCGGTGCGGAGCAGGGGGCGGTCGTTCGAGGGGAGGGAGAGTTCGCGGGAGAGTTCCGACTTATTCATCGGGCGGTAACCTTTGCCGCCCATCAGGCGGAGCAACGCGCTCCGCAGTTCATTTCGATCCATGATGCCGGAGGATGGCCGCTGGCGGGGAATCTGGCAACCCGCGAACCGGAAAAGCGCTTGGCAGACCAAGGGCTTGGGGTAGCTTGCGGACAAGATGCACGGGAAAAACGCGGGATTGCCACCGCGCCTCGAACCCGCTTTCTTTCGCCGAAACTGCAATAACGTCTCAGTCCCATCTATGAAAACCCGTCCTAATCGCCGTTCATCGCACGGCTTCACCCTCGTCGAGTTGCTCGTCGTTATCTCGATCATCATCGTGCTCGCGGCGATGAGCTTCGGTGCCATCTCGATCGCCACGAAGAAGAAGAACGCGGTGGTGACCCTGACCGACGTCCAGGCCCTCGCCCAAGCGCTGGACCGCTACTACTCCGAGTATAACAAGCTCCCGAGCGTCGGCTCCTCCGGCGACGAAATGGTGGCGGAAGGCCAGTCCGGCCAAGAGCTTCTCAAGATCCTGCTGGGCAAGGAAGATACCAGCAGCGACATGCAGAACCCGCGTCAGATCGTTTTCCTCACCGCCCGGAACACCAAGAACAAGAAGCAGGGTGGTCTGGTCTACAGCAACGGCAACCAAGTGGAAGGCCTGTATGATGCCTGGGGTCGCCCGCTGAACATCAAGTTCGACGACGATTACGATGAAGAGATCCAAGACCCGATCAAGCAGGGGGAGGTGGTCCGCCAGAAGCGCGCGATCGTCTGGAGCCTCGGTGCCGACGGAAAGTTCGGCGACAATGATGAGGTGAAGTCCTGGTAATCCGGCCGCTTCGATCAGTCCATTTCATGAACCCCGCCCGGCTTTGGCCGCGGCGGGGTTTTTTCGTGCTAAGACTGTCTTCTCAAGGTGATGACATTCAGGGGCTTTGCGCTAAAAACTGGTAAAATTGCGCAAATAATCATATTAAAAGTGATGTGGCGTGGAAGCTGCGGTGTTAAACGTAACCAAGTTTACATCGAAAAATGCGCCAGAATCATTTCACTCAACGTCGCCTTCCTCCAGCGACCCCAGGCTCCCGGTCAAGGGGCTTCGCGCTGGTTGTATCGCTGATGCTGATGGTGGTGATCACCTTGTTGGCGGTCGGCATGCTCAGCCTCTCCTCCATCGAGCTGAGAAAGAGCGGCCACGAAACCGCCCGCGCCCGTGCCCAGGCGAACGCCCGCCTCGCCCTCTCGCTGGCAATCGGCCGCTTGCAGGAGACCGCCGGCCCCGACCAGCGGGTGACCGCCCGGGCAGATCTGAAGACGAGCGGCGAGCAAGGCCGCTGGGTTGGCGTGTGGAAGAGCACCCGCAAACAGGGCAACCTGGAAGTGCCGGTCATCCGCTGGGACGACCGCGAGTCGGTGCTGGTGGACTCCCGGAGCAGCGCGAGCTCGGATGATGGCTTTGTCGGCTGGCTGATCAGTGGCGACGGCGTGACGCCGGATCAGCCAGGCAGTGAATTGGCCACGCTGGTGGGTGATGGCAGTGTCTCGGCCGCGGCGGATCAGGTGAAAGCGCCGCTCGTGCATGTCCAAGGGAAGGGCGATGCCGGGGCCTACGCCTACTGGGTTTCCGACGAGTCGATGAAGGCAAGCGTCAGCCCGCTGCCGGCGAAGGAAACGAGCGAGCCGCGCTTCCTGCCGGTCCGCTACGGGATCGGGGCGCTCGATCAGCTCGCCGGGGTGGACGATGCCAAGGATGAAGAGCTTTCGAAGGTGATCGACTCCAGCCAGGCCAGTCTGGTCGGCTCGGCGGGCCGCGAGGCCTGGGAGCAGCATTTCCATGCCACCGGGGCGCGTGCCTCGGCGGTGCTGGCGGACCCCCTGCGCGGGGGCTTGAAGGCGGATCTCAGCACCTATTTCGAGCAGGGAACCGTCGCAGCAAAGGGCGATACGCTGCCGGCTGCGCTGGATACGACATCGCTGCTTGGCGGAGCTCGCCGCAAGGTCCAGGGGCCGAAGCTCGGAGCCCTGCGCTCTTTCGCCAACCTGGCCTCGAAGAATGACTCGAGCGGCATCAAGCCGGCGGCGGCGCTGGTGAGCACCCGCCAGGACAAGTTCGCGGTGATCCCGAAGATGAGCCAGTTCACCGACCAGCCGATCCACCCGGTGATGGCGCAGGCGGAAATTTACACCCGCTTTGCCTACGTCCGCGGCTACCTGACGGTCCATCTCTACCCGCGGGTGGTCTTGTGGAATCCGTACAATGCCCCGCTCGCCGCCGCGTCGTACACCGTCGATTTCAATCTGGCGGCGCATGATTCCGCGGACATCGAAAAGCGCCAGCAGACCACGACCAAGGTGGTCACCGCTTCTTACGACACCTTCGGTGCCACTAACAAGGAACGGCGGATGAGTTTCAGCCTGGAGGCGACCGCCTTCGAACCCGGGGAGGCGCTGGTCTTTTCGCCGAAGCCTTCTACCGGTGCCATCGCCGGACGGGCGATCCCGCTGGCCCTGCGCAGCAACGGATCGAACACCCTGAGCGCGACGGTCGATCCGCAGCAGCTCACCAATTTCTACCTGACGCTCACCCAGCTCTCCGACAAGGGCGTCTCCGCCGGCGACCTGCCGCTGTATGCCAATCACAACGATGCCGACTACTGGATGGACACCATGGATTGGTATGAGGGCAATCCGGACAATGGCTTCAAGGTCAGCCTGCACCTCGGCACCGCCGCCAACTACACGGCGAGGATGCGCCTGCCGCTGCTCCAACTGGTGGACCTCGACAACTGGCGCCGCGAATATCAGGGGCGCTTCAACAGCGGTCGCTGGCGCGTGGGCGGCGTGGAGCCGGTGAACGACTACGAGCGGACGCCGGACATGGAACCGTGGCCGCGCAGCTGCTATGGCTTCCGCTACAAGTGGTGGGTCGAAAAGAATCCCTACAACTACGCCGGTCTGTCCGCTGACCGCTTCTGGCAGGCTTCCGTGACGGCTGACTACAACCTGCGCGCAGCCTATTGCCATCGCAGTCCTTATGACGCGGCTACCGACAATGGTGAGACTCACCACTGGTACCTGTGGGGACCCTACGCCATGGACAGCCAGCAGGGCTTGGCCGCCCTTTCGCCGGAGCGTGCCTCGCACAGCGGCAAGAACGGCTTCCGCGGCAATCCTTTCTTCGGCGGGGCGAACTCGCGGCCGGATCACGTCTATCCGCTCTACGACATTCCGAAATCAGGCGAGCGCATCGTTTCGCTGGGCCGTCTCCAGCACGCCCAGCTCACGCCCTTCATCTGGCATCCG
Source organism: Luteolibacter sp. Y139 (assembly GCF_038066715.1). NCBI lineage: Bacteria > Pseudomonadati > Verrucomicrobiota > Verrucomicrobiia > Verrucomicrobiales > Verrucomicrobiaceae > Neoluteolibacter > Neoluteolibacter soli. The sequence goes on from NZ_JBBUKT010000011.1 coordinate 240,225, forward strand.
ACGTACGCGATCGGCAGCTCGTGGGTGCCGCCGAACCAGAAGGCCCGCGAGAAGTCGGGCGACACCGCCACGCAGCTGACCGCGGCGTGGAGCAGCCAGACTCCGTGGCTGCCGGCGTGGATGAAGCAGGACCGCAGCCGGGACGAGGTGGTCTATGATCTCTCCTACGAGACCAATCACGAGCTGTGGGATCGCTATTTCCTGAGCGGCGCGACCAAGGCCGAGAAGGAAGAGTTCAGCAAGGACGCCACAGACAGTCCGCTGGCGAACTTCCGGCTCTATCCGGCCTCGGGCAAAATGGACACTGCCCGCCTGGAGGACTACCATCAGGCGGCCTCCCAGCTGCTGCTTGGCGGCGCGTTCAACGTGAACTCGACCGAGCCGGGCGCGTGGCGCGCGCTCTTCGCCTCGATGCGCGACTCCTCTTTCGGCTCGAAGGACTCGGCCTTCCCGCGCTTCCTCAAGCCGGGCTCGGGCGAGCACAAGCCGGACGATCCTTACGATCCCGAGGTGTGGAAGGGTTTCCGCGCGCTGGACGACACGCAGATCGCCAAGCTGGCGGATGAAATGGTGGCCGAGGTGAAGCGCCGGGGTCCGTTCCTTTCGGTGTCGGATTTCGTGAACCGCCGTCTGGTCACCGCCACCTCGCCGAATGCCGAGACCGGCATGGAGGGCACCCTCCAGCAGGCGATCGAACGGGCGGGCCTCAATGACGGCCTCAAGGGCGGCGACCTCACGCCCTCGACCACGGGCTACGGCAAGGGTTCCTATGAAGTCGGCTCCAATCCCGCCGACTGGGCCCCGGTCGATCACATGCGCGAATCGAAGGGAGCCGGCCTGCCCACCTATCTCCAGCAGGGCGATCTGCTGCAGTCGCTGGGTTCCTTCCTCGTCGCCCGCGGCGACACCTTCGTGATCCGAGCCTATGGCGAAGCACGCACGCCGGATGACAAGCAGGTGGAGGCCCGCGTCTGGTGCGAGGCGGAGGTCCAGCGCCTGCCCGGCTACGTCAATGCCTCCGATGCGCCCGAGCAACCCGCTTTCACTGCCGCCGGTGCGGCCAACACCGCCCTTTCCGAAGCCAGCCGGAAATTCGGGCGCCGTTTCACCGTCGTGTCCTTCCGCTGGCTTTCTCCGAACGAAGTCTGACCCTTGTCATGAAACTCCGACTGCTGATTCCGATCATTCTCACCGCCGCGCTGCAGGCCCAGCAGCCGGCCCCGCCACCGCGACCCGCGCCGTCTGACGGCGGCGGCATTCCCGGAGGCAATCTCGACCTGAGCAACGTGCCGGTGCCCGACGCCGACAAGAAGACGCTGCCGGAACTGAGCGAGGCCGAGCTCAAGGCCAAGCCGGTGCAGCTTTCCGTGGTCCCGATCGGCTGGGTATCCCCGCCGATCATCTACCTCGATAAGGACGGGATGCCGCGGGAGAAGGATCGCGATCCGCTCGAGTACCCGCCGGCGGTCTATCATGTCGGCACCGAGAAGGGCACCATCCGGCTCACCGGCGCGCACAATCAGGTAGCGGCACCCACTGCGGTCCCGCGGCGCACGGAGATGACGCTCTCCTATGAGATCCCGCCGAAGCCTTCGGGCGATGCCACGCCGACGCCGGAGAAGGGGCCCCGCTTGAAAACGATCGGCAGCTTCGCCGTCCCTGAGGGTGCCACGCATCTGGTGGCCGTGGTTTGGAAGGATCCGAACGCGAAGCTGTGGACCAATCCGCAGTTCAAGGTGATCGACGTTTCACCTGGCACGGTGAAGGGCAACGAGGCGGTGGTGATCAACCTCTCCGGCCGCGATCTCGCGATCCATCGCGGTGATGTGCCCTACAAGATTGCGTCCGGCTTCATGGGCAAGGTCGCCCTGCCGGTGAATGCCAAGGGCCAGGTGCCGATGGTCGTGGCCGCGGCGTCCGGGGTGGGCTGGCAGCAGCTTTCACGCACCGTGCTGGGGCCTGGAAAGGACGACCGTATCTTCGTGCTGGCGTGGCAGGCTCCGGAAACCCCGGCCCAGCCGGCGGGCGTCGCGCTGCAAGCGGTCGCCAAGCGTTTGCCGGAGGCTCAGGCCTTCCAGCCCCCGCACTAACAAACTTCCCGTGGATAGGATGGTCGCGGGGCGGTGGCCAGCAGGTGTGGCCTCCGCCCCGCTTTGTTTTCTCCGGGGAAAAAGTCGATGGGTTCAGCGTCCGCGCGGGGGGCGTCCACCGCCTGGAGGTCCGGGCCGGCGGCCTCCTTCTTGGCCTTGGCCCTGACCTCCGCCTTGTGGCGGACCTTGCTGGTCGTTCTCTTCACCATCTCCTTGCTTCGGGGGGCGCGGGGGGCGGGGATGGATCTCGGGCGGCGTCAGTTCGCCGTCTTTGTTCTTGTCGAGTTTCGCGAGCGATTCGGGCGCTGCGTCGATTTCCTCGGTCGAAAGTTCGCCATCGCGGTCCTTGTCGAGGGCGGCCATCAGCGGCGGGATCGGCCCGCGTGGACGCTGGGGCTTCTTTTCCTCGCCCTGCTGCTCTTGTCCTTGCTCGTCTTTTGGCGGCTCGGCTCCTTCCGGCGGCTTCGGCCGAAGTTCTTCCTTCGAGATCGTGCCGTCGCCATCGGTATCGAGCGTGCGGAGGGATTCGGAGGCGGCCTTGATCTCGTCGGCGGAGAGCTTTTCGTCGCCGTCGGTATTGAGGGCTTCGAAGACCGGGAGCGGCGGATGCGGCGGCGGTCCGGGTGGCGGGCCTTGCTTCTCGTCCTGGGCATGGCAGGCAAGGGCCGCCAGCAACGCCGCGGCAATGGTGGTGCAGGTGGTTTTCATCTTGGTCGTTAGGTTGGATTGCTTGGTTTCGCGGCGGAGAACCCGTCTCACGCCACGGAGGAAACCGCCGCTTTGTTAAGCCCGTGTGTGGAGTGCGGAGGATTCGTGTAAAAGTTGCCGGAAGCCGTGAAATCGTTGGCGGCGGGCGGGTTGCCGGGGCTTTCCGAGACGCTTTGTTAAGCGCTCGTAAAATCGGTGGCCTGTTTCCCCCGGTTTGTCGCAAGCTCCTCACGATGACTCCCGCTCTGCCCGCCCGGCCCTTGCTGGTGGTTGATGACGATCGCAAGCTCTGCGGATTGATCCGCGACTATCTCCAGCCCCACGGCTGGCAGGTGGACATGCGCCACAGCGGGCCCGAGGGGCTCGAGGCAGCGCGCGTGGGGAAATACGAGGCGATGCTGCTGGATGTGATGATGCCCGGCATGGATGGCTTCGAGGTGCTGCGTGAGTTGCGCAAGACCTCCACGATTCCGGTGCTGATGCTCACGGCGATGGGTGAGGAAGCGGACCGCATTGTCGGCCTCGAGCTCGGTGCGGACGATTATTTGCCAAAGACTTTCTCCAGTCGCGAGCTGCTTGCTCGCCTGCGCGCTGTGACCCGCCGCAGCACGCCTGCCGCGAACGGTGCACCAAGTACGAAAGATCTAGTATGTGGCGATCTGGTGGTGAATGAGGAAAGCCATGTCGCCACGCTTGGTGGCGAAGCGCTCGATCTCACCGCGCTGGAGTTTGCTATCCTCGCATGCCTGTTGAAAGCGAAAGGCCGCGTGAAAACGCGTGAAGGCCTGTTGGAGGAAGTGTCCGACCGGCGCTTCGATGTCTTCGATCGCTCGATCGATGTCCACGTCTCGCAGCTCCGCCGCAAGCTCGGCGACGATGCGAAGCAGCCGCGCTTCATCCGCACCATCCGCGGCGTGGGCTACAAGCTGGAGGACACCGCGCCATGAAAGGCCGCGTCCGCTTTCCGCTGATGGCGAAGATGCTGCTGTGGCTGTGCGTGCACCTCGGCGTGCTTGCGGCGTCGTTTGCCCTCTTCGTGGCGTGGCAGCTCCGGCTGGGGCTTGATTCATTGCTGAGCGGCACCGCCGGCGAGCGACTCAAGAGTGTGGGTGAGGAAATCTCGACGGATCTCCGTAGCTCGCCGCGCCAGACGTGGCCGGAAGTTCTCAAGCGGCATGAGGCGTCGCTCGGCTTGAGTCTATCGCTTCAAGTGAACCCGCCATTGTGGGTGGGTTCGCCGCCGGAAAAGCTTCCGTCCAATGTGGAGCGGCGCATCAAGGAGTTTCGCCGCCCTCCTGGCCCCGCGGCAGCTGCGCGGCCTCCTCGTGGACCCGAGCGACCGCCTCGCGATGGGCTCCCTGGAGATGGATTCGGCCCGCCGGAAGATCCCTTGTTTGGTGATGGGCCGCCAGATGGGGGCGCTCCTGGCGGAGGGCCGCCGGGTGGGCGGGGTCTTCCTCCGCGGGATCGATTGGATCGGCCCGAGCCAGTGGTGAACGGTGAGCGTCCCAAAGTACGGCCGGATTTCCTACTGCGTGGCGATGGCGGGAACGGCTACTGGGCAGGGATCGATTTGCCTTTGATCGAGGCGCGCCAAGGCCAGCCGCTGCATGGGCTGCTGGTGATCCGCGCTGCGGATCTCTCCGGTGGCGGACTGTTCTTTGATCTGAAGCCGTGGATTATTGGCGGACTTGCGGTGCTCGGTCTGAGTCTGGTGCTGTGGGCGCCGGTGTTCTTTGGGATCACGCGCTATCTTTCGCGACTGTCGAAGACCACGGAGGCGATCGCCGATGGGAAGTTCGATGCCCGGGTGGGTCTGTCGCGCTCCGATGAACTCGGTAGCCTGGGGGATTCCATCGAGTCGATGGCGTCACGGCTGGATCGGCTGGTTCGTGGGCAAAAGCGCTTCCTCGGGGATGTGGCGCATGAGCTTTGCTCGCCGCTGGCTCGCATCCGCACCGGCTTGGGCGTGCTGGAATACGGGCTGACTCCGGAGCAACAGGTGCGCTTGGAATCGATCGAGGAGGATGTGGGCGAGCTGTCCCAGCTGGTTTCGGAGGTGCTTGCTTTCACGAAGGCCACCACGGCTCCGGGCTCAGTGCGCCTGGAAGCGGTGGAGTTGGCTCCTGTGATCCAACTGGCCCTTTCGCGGGAATGCCCGGGCCAGCAGGCTGAGGTGCAGCTTGCGGAGAAGCTCGCGGTGCTTGCGGATCGGAACCTCTTCGCCCGGGCGGTGGCCAATGTGCTCCGCAATGCCGCGCGCCACGGCGGAGATGCTTGTGGACTCAAGATCTCTGCCACGCGTCACGGCGATGAGGTGGAGCTACGCCTCGCGGATAACGGTCCTGGAGTGGATCCAGCGGATTTGCCGCGTCTCTTCGAGCCCTTCTACCGTCCCGACGCTGCTAGAACGCGTGAAGCAGGGGGCGTAGGTCTTGGTTTGGCGATCGTGAGATCGGGAATTGAGGCCTCTGGAGGCACTGTGAGGGCTGAAAACGCCACTCCGCATGGGCTTTGCGTGGTATTCCGGCTGCCTTTTGCGGCCTCTGAGGCTTTTGGTAGCTGAATTCGTTTCAAAAAATTCGCAGCTCGAATCCCGCAAAATCAACGCCTTGTGTCGAATGCGTCGCAAAGTTCCGAAAAAACATCACGAAAGGTATTGACCCCCGGGGTCCGGGCACCTTAGGTTCTCCCCGCCGCGCGGCACCAAGCGCGGCGCGAGAGACGGGAGTCGATCGCG